>NZ_OZ038525.1:1278333-1579166 GCF_964036645.1 Tenacibaculum sp. 190524A02b
TGAAATGTAATACATGTGGCGGACATTTAGGGCATGTTTTTGATGATGGTCCAGTAAAAACTACTGGAAAAAGACATTGCATAAATGGAGCAGCTCTAAAGTTCGTTCGTAAAAAGTCATAAAAACATTAATACTTCTCTTTTTTGTAAATTAGAGCCTTTAACTAATCTTAGGTATGGAAAACTCTTATTTACAAAGTGTACGTAAACAAATAGCTTATTACAAAACCCTCGGAGAAAAAACATTCAATCAATTAACTAAAGATGAACTGTTTTGGCAATACAATGAGGAAAGTAATTCTATAGCTATTATTGTAAAACATATAGCTGGTAACATGCTATCTAGATGGACTGATTTTTTTACTGAAGATGGTGAAAAACCTTGGAGGAATAGAGATGATGAGTTTGTTAATACCTTTCAATCAAAAGAAGAATTAATCGACTATTGGAACAAAGGTTGGGATTGTTTTATAAATACGATCAACTCTATTGAGAATAAAGATTTAGAAAAAGTAATTTACATCCGTAACCAAGGGCATACAGTTATAGAAGCTATTAACCGTCAAATTTGCCATTATCCATATCATATTGGTCAAATTGTATTTTTAGGAAAAATGGTTAAAAATAATGATTGGAAATCGCTTTCAATTCCTAAAAATGCTTCAAAAAAATACAACTCAGAAAAATTTGCTAAAACGAAAACTAAAAAACACTTCACAGACGATTTATAATTTTTTTTAATAAAAAGTGTCACACATAAAAAACAGTTTTGTCATTAGTATAGAAAATATTTTTTGAGAACGCAGAATTTACATATCAATCAACTAATCGAGCGCTGCAAAAAAAACGACACTAATGCACAAATGCAATTGTATAACAGCTATTATAAAGCTATGTACAATTCGGCATATCGCATATTAAAAGATGAGTTTGAAGCAGAAGACTTAATGCAAGAAGCATTTTTAACAGCTTTTACCAAACTTGATACTTTTAAAGGAGAAGTTGCTTTTGGTGCATGGCTAAAAAGAATTGTTATCAATAAAAGTTTAACGCAATTGAAAAAGAATAATCGTTATAACGAAGTAAAAATGGATGTAATTCCAAATAAAGAAGATGATGAAGAAAATATAGATTATTCAAACCTAAATGTAAAAGAAGTATTAAATGCAATACAAAGCTTAAAAGATAATTATCGTTTAGTACTTACGTTAAATTTAATTGAAGGCTATGATTATGAAGAAATAGCTCAAATACTAAAGTATACTAATGAAAATGTTAGAACTACAGTATCTAGAGCAAAAAAGAAGTTAAAACAAGTATTACTTGTTAATAATACATCTAAAACAAAGTTTTATGGCAGATAAACTACATAACTTTTTTAGTGATAATGATTTTGATATTCATGAACCACACTCAGGACATTTAGATCGTTTTCAAAGAAAACTGCAAAACTCTCAGAAAAAGAGTTCATATCCATGGAAATGGATGAGCATAGCTGCTTCAATAGTTTTAGTAGTAGGTTTTTATTTAGGCACTACTATTCAACCTACTAACAAAAAATTTAGCTTAGCAGGTATTTCACCTAACATGGCAGAAACGGAAACCTTCTTTATTTCTACAATTAAACAAGAATTAAAAGAAATTGAAAAACATAGGAATATTGAAACTGAAATGTTAATAGAACATGCACTTGACGAGATTGAAGAACTTGAAGAAAAATTCCAAGCCTTTTCTAAAGAACTTCAGAATTCTGACAACAAAAGAATTATCATTAAAAGCCTTATAAACAATTATCAACAGCGCCTAAATATTTTAGAGCAGTTACTTGTTAAATTGGAGTATCAAAAAAATCCAGCAAAATTTGAATTAAAGAATGATGAAATTATATAAAGCCCTTCTGTTACTAGTTTTTTTTACTCCTACGCTGTTAATAGCGAATAATGGAGTTAAGAAACACGAAAAAACAAAAACAATCAAAAAACAATTTAGTGTAAATAGTAAAGCTACCTTATACATTAATAATAAATATGGAAATATCAATATATCTTCTTGGAATGAGAATAGAGTTGAGATTGATGTAAAAATAACTGTTAAAGGCAGTAACTTAAGTAAAGTTGAAGATAAATTAAATGCAATAAATGTTGATTTTAATGCATCTAATGAACTTGTTGAAGCAAGAACCCGAATACAAAATACGAAATCTAACTGGTCTTGGTGGGGAGGAAATGATAATATTAATTTTAAAATTAATTACTTTATCAAAATGCCTGCAAGCAATAATGCCGATTTACACAATAAATATGGAAATATTGAAATAGATGTTTTAAATGGTAAATCTAATATTAATTGTAGTTATGGAAATATTGAAATAGACAAGCTAACTAATGCAGATAACTCTATAAATTTAGATTATTGTGGTTCATCTGATATAAACTATATAAAATCAGGTCACCTTTCTTTAGATTACTCTAAATTAAAAATCCAAAACTCTGAGAAGTTAAAAAGTAGTTCTGATTACTCTTCTTTGAAAATTGAAAAAATAGGTTCACTAAACTTTAATAGTGATTATGGTAGTGTTTCTGTAAGTAATGTTGATATCATAGAAGGGAACTCAGATTATGCAGGTGTAAAAGTTGGAACTTTGCATAAAAAACTACGAATAGATACTGATTATGGAGGTGTAAAAATATATGATATAGCTAAAGGCTTTGAAAGTATTGCCATTGAAGCTAATTATGCAGGTGTAAAACTAGGAACTAAAAGTGATAATAGCTTTAAATTTATAGTAGATCTTGGTTACGCAGGATTTAACTACCCTAATGATAAAGTTGAATTTTTCAAGAGTATCAAAAAATCATCTAAAAAGTATTACGAAGGTACTTTTGGCTCAGAAAATTCTAACGCTACAGTAAATATAAGATCAAGATACGGAGGTGTATCTCTTAAAATAACCGATTAATAACCAAAGAAAACCAAAATGAAAAAATTAAATGTACTACTAATACTTATACTAAGTATTTCTATAAATATACAAGCCCAAAGCTGGTGGAGTTCAAAAAAAGTCAGAGGAAACGGAAATGTTATAACAAAAACAAGAACTATTGACAAATTTGATAGAGTAAGTGTTGGAGGATCTTTTAATGTTGTTCTTGTACAAGGTAAAGAAGGCAAAGTAACCATTGAAGGTGAGGAAAATATTATTCCTTATCTAGAAACTTTTGTTAAAAATGACAAATTAAAAATTAAGTTTAAAGACAATACCAATATTAGAACAACTAAAAAGCTTACAGTTACTGTTGCCTTTGAGGATGTAGAAGGAATTTCTTTAGGAGGCTCTGGAAACGTAAATGTTACCAGTGAAATAAGAGGAGAAGATGTTGATTTTAACATTGGTGGTTCTGGAAATATCAGAGCTAAAGTAGCTACTGAAAACGCAAAAGCCTCTATTGGTGGTTCTGGAAATATAAAATTAGAAGGTACTACAACCAACTTTAAGGCTTCTATTGCTGGGTCTGGTAACGTAAAAGCTTATGACCTTAGAGCTGAAAACCTAAAAGCTTCAATTGCTGGATCTGGAGATGTACATATTTATGCTACCAAAAAAATAAAAGCTAGTGTAGTAGGATCTGGAAGTGTATACTACAAAGGAAATCCTAAATATATAGATACAAAATCTGTAGGATCTGGAGATGTTATAAACCGAAATTAATTTTCACATAAATTGTGACGTCCTGAATACTCGTTACAATAATTAATATATTAAAGGTAGTAATTTTTAAATTGCTACCTTTAGTTTTTTGTAGCTTTTTCTTTTGACTTTTTTTTGTTGGTGCATTTGATTAGGAGTTAACATTGAATTTGATAAATGAGGTCTTATTTGATTGTAAATATTGATTGCATTTTTAATTAACTTCTTTTTAATTTGTATAGAAACGTCGTATTTATCAATTGCAAATTCTTGTTTAAGAATCCCATTGATTCTTTCAGCTATAGCATTTTCATAAGGATCATATTTTTCAGTCATGCTAGGTTTGATATTATTGATACTTAACATTTTTTGATATTCATTAGAGCAATATTGTAACCCTCTATCTGAATGATGAATAATAGGTTCTTTATTATAATTTCTATTAGAGATTGCCATATCTAGGGCTCTTAAAGAACCTGCTACATTTAAACTATTAGAGACATCATACCCCATTATTTTTTTAGAGTAAGCATCAGTAATTAGCGCTAAATAACATGGGTTTTCTCTCTTTCCAATGTAAGTAATATCACTCACCCATACTTGTTCAGGTCTTACAAATTCTATATTTTTAAGTTGATTTACATGTTTTCTAAATCTATGATGAGAATTTGTAGTTATATGATATTTTTTTCTTGGTAGAATTAATAAATTATTAGCTTTTAATATTTTAAACAACTTATCACGACCAACACCAATTGCTTTTAATTCAGATTTTAAAAGATAAAATAATTTCCTTGTACCTATTCTCGGCATTGATATACGGATAGTATTTACTAAATCAATAACCTTTTTACTAAGCTTTTGTTTCTCTTTATATGAATGAATAGCTCTATAATATACCTGCCTATTCACCCCGAGTAAATCACAGGTAGCTGTTATGCTTTCTTTGGCTTCTTGACTATATTTTTTGATAACTCGGGTACGTGCTTTTTCTGATTGGAATATTAAATTCTTCTTCAGCAATATCAATCATCATATCAAAAATGATGACTTTTTTATCAGCAAGCTCTGCTAAATATTCAGCACGTGCTTTTTGCTTTTCTAAAAGCTTGACTTGTTGCTCTAATTCTAAAATACGCTGTTCAGGTGTTTTTGACATGGTTTGATTTATACTAAAATCGTAATCAAATTTACCATATTTTTTTAACCAAGTACGAATCGTAGATCTTGCTTGAATACCATATTTATCAATCGCTTGAGTTCTGGTTAATAATCCTTGCTCAATCTCTTGAACAACTTGTAGTTTAAAGGACAAACTATAATCCTTTTGGGTTCGCTTTACATAATCTGATTTCCTAGAATCCATAAAATAACTTTTAGTTGTAACGCTATTTTAGGACGGGACAAATATAACCTTAATAAAACCGATTAATTTTTTAATCGGTTTTTGTTTTTTCTTTCAAAGTTAGAGTTAACTTTACACTCCTAACAAACAACTAAACTAATGACTACTTCTACTATTAATTTAGATGATTTAAAATCTCCTAAAGGATCGTTTTTACTAGGAAATTTAAAAGATTTTAAAAAGAAAAATAAACATCGAATTTTGGAAGATTGGGCTAAAGAATATGGAGAATTATTTACTATTAAGCTTGGTCCTAAAAAAATATTGGTTTCAGCTAACCACGAAGTAAACACAGCTATTTTAAAACAAAGACCTACTAAATTTAGACGCCTTTCAAAAATTAATGAAATCTTTGTTGAAATGGGGTTCCATACTGTTTTTAATGCAGAAGGTGATAATTGGAGGAAACAAAGGAAACCAGTAGCTGAAGCTCTAAACGTTAAAAATGTAAAAGGCTACTACCCTATTATCAAAGAAAAAACGACCAACTTGTTAACTAAAATAGATGGTTATACTTCTACAGAAGATAATATAGAAATTTTAAATGATTTTATTGCCTTTACCATAGACGTAACTACAGAGATTGCATTTGGATATAAATTAAATACAATTAACAATAAAGAAAATAGCTTTCAGAATCACTTAGAGCTCATCTTTCCATTAATTAATGAACGAATTACTGCTCCAATTCCATTTTGGCGAATTTTCCCAAATAAAAAGGATAAGCAACTAAAAAAATCACTCGATGCTATTGAGATCATTGTTAATGATTTTATTAAAGAAGCTAAAGGTCGTTTACAGAATAACCCAGCACTCCAAGAAGAACCTTCTAATTTTTTAGAAGCACTATTAGTTGAAAGCAAAAAAGAAGGAAGCGTGTTTGATGAAAAAACACTATACGGTAATGTTATCGCAATGCTTTTAGCTGGAGAAGATACAACTTCAAACACCTTAGCTTGGACTTTATATTATTTAGCCCAAAATCCTGAAATGGTAAAAAAAATAAGAGAAGAATCTATTCAAATTTACAAAACCAATTCAGTTCCAGAAAATTACAATCAGGTAAATCAACTTACATATACAAATGCAGTAATTCAAGAAGTAATCCGATTAAAACCAACAACTCCAATGTTGTATTTTCAAGCTAATGAAGATATTACGTTAAATAATGTATTTATCCCCAAGGATACTGCGGTTATTACTCAAAATAGTTATGCTAGTATGCATGATGATAATTTTTCTAACCCCAATAAATTTGACCCTAAAAGATGGGTAAAGTCGGAATGCCCCTATAAAAATCATGAAGCTAAAGCTATTAAAGCTTTTGGCGGTGGCGCTAGATTATGTCCAGGAATGCATTTATCTATTATTGAAATGACAACCGCAATTTCTAGTATTTGCAAACAATATGATATTTTTCTTAAAGTAAACCCATACGAAGTGGAAGAAAATTTTGCCTTTACTGTTTACCCTGAAAATTTAAAAGTTCAATTTAAAAAAGTCCATTAAAATCTTTAATAAAACTCCATAACTTATATATGGAGTTTATTTTGAAAATATCTTCAAGCATAAAGATTGCTTAGGTATTGACTTTCTATTAAAGTTTTCTGTAGGTAAATGATTTATGAATTATTTTCCATTCATTTTTAACTTTCAATAGAAGTAGATAATCCGTATACACTCGCTTATAATCTGGCATCTTGATCTCTAATTTTGCCATAGCAGCGTTATTCTCTATATCAACTGATATTATTTTTCCAATTCTATTACTCTTCTTTCCTTTTTTAATATTCTTAATGTAATTTTTTCCTTCCCAAACTTGTAACTCTCCATTCTTTACATGATATAATTTTAAATCTTTATGAAAGGCGTTGGTTACAATTTCAGGCATGCCATTAGCTGTACCCTCCATATAATCATTGATAGTAGACTTTACCTTCTCTAACTCAGTTTGTGCTATTACAGCACAATAAAACGTTAATAAAATACTTGTTAAAACTATTTTTTTCATTCTAAATTATTTAATTGTTTTTATTCTTAACTCTTGAATTCTTTTCTCTATATTATTTTTCACTCTCTCATCTTTACCTTCATTTATTTCCAATGCTTTTTGATAGTTATAAATAGCTTTTTCTAAATCTCCTTGTATTGAATATCCTTCTGCTAAAGAATCAAAAGTATTTAAAGATTTAGGGAAGATTTTTGTATTCATTATAAAGACTTCAATTGCTTTCTCTATTCTAGGATGGATTGCATGAATAAAACTATACCCTATTTCATTCAATATTTTCTCAATAGGTAACTCCTTATTATTATTTATTAAAGTATTTATTTTTTTATTGTCACTTTTATTGAAAGCTATCTCCAATTCTTCACTCAACCAACTTTCTTTTACTTTTAAGCTATTATCAACCAAACTAAGCATATTATTTGCTACCCGTTCGATATATGGGTCATAACGATAACCATTAGATAAAAGAATTATCGTCAAATTTTTAACAGGTATTTTCTTTATTATAGAGACTCCTCCACCAGTAAATCCTATTGTTTTAAATTTATTAATTGCCCCCAACATCCAACCATATGAAAAGAAAGAGCTACCATTAGTATATAAAAACGGATTTAGCATTTGTTCTTTATAACCAGTTTTTAATATTGAATTGGTATCAAATTGAGTGCTCCAGTTTATAAAATTATCTAGAGTAATACTTAAGCTTCCAGCACTTAACAAATAATCTGGTAAATAAAAATCAAATATTTTAGGTTCATACTTTTCATCTGGATAATATTCCGTAACTCTGTTAGGTACAACATCTAAAATATCACCAGAAAATGAAATTCCTTTTTTTACACCCTTAAATTGATTTTTAATAATGAAATCTTCAATACGTTCATTGGTAATTTTTTCTAGTAATTGCTGTAGAATCCAAAAGTTGGTTCTATTATATGCATATCTATTTCCTGCTTTAAATAAAATAGGAGCTTTAAAAAGTTGGTCTTTAGCTTCTTTTTCCGACAAATTTCTATGAACTTTCATTACTGGTAAGCCAGAAGAATGTGATAATAAATGTTTAACTTGTATCGCTTTCCAGTTCTCAGGAAATTTGTTAAAATACTTCCCTATAGGTTCTTCTAGTTTTATCTTGCCCTCTTGAATTAATTGAAATATAGCAGTGGAAACAATGATTTTTGTTAATGAATGAACTTTAAAAAGTGTTTTTTTTGAAACTGGTACGTTATATTCAAAATTTGAAATACCATAAAATGATTTATGAATTATTTCATCATTTTTTACAATAGCCAATGCCATTCCAGGTATTTCAAATTCTTTCATTACCTTATTAACATAACTATCAATTTTATTACTGATACTTATTTCTTCTGGAGTTGTTTTAGTAACACAACTATTAAGAAATAATATCAATATACTTAACTTAAAAACCAATTTTTGCATCAATTTCCATTTTATATTTTGCTCCAACAAAAGAAATGGTATTCTTAAAAAAAAGGTTTATAAATTATAATTTAGAAGTACTATTTTATAAATCAGAACTTCTAAAATGCTGTTTTTTATAGGCAGAAGGCGTATTACCTACTAATTTTTTAAAAGTAGTAAAAAAAGTAGATTTAGAATTAAAACCACATTCATAACCAATATGCTCAGTTGTATAATTAGTTGAAGTTCTTAACATTTTTTTAGCTGCTTCAATTCTGTATTCATTAATGAATGTAGAAAAACTTTTCCCTTTATTATCATTTAAAAATTGAGATAAATAATGTGGTAAAACATGTAATTCTTTAGCCACATCTGCTAATTTTAAATTTGAGTTCTTGTACAGCTCTTTTTCTAAAACTAATTTTTCTAGTTTTTTATTAAATATTTCAGCTTCATCATTCTGTATTCTTTTATCAGCATACTTTACTTGTTCTTCATAAAAAATAGGGTTGTGTTTCTTTTTAAAAATCCAAAACAGAACTATTAAAATAAATACAAACGTAAACGTTGAAGCACCTACAATATAAGATACATAAGTTCCAAATTTATAAGCTAACCAAATAGCTAATACTCCTAAAAAAACAGTCACTATCCAAACATCAATAGGTTTACTATTCTTAGTATCTAGAAATAGTTTTTTTAAAATACCTTTTATATAAAAGGTTGTTATAATAATATAAATTCCCCATAGAATATTTATAATATTTATAATATACCTTTTCCATAAAAACCTATGTTCAGAATAAGGATATAATATTCCTAAAGCGATGACTATAATAGATACAGGAATTACATGTAACCACCATAATTGCTTTTTACCTTTTAATATTGTTTTTATATAAAGAAATAAAAACGGACCAATTAATACACAGGCAGACAAGCCTATTTGAATAAAAACTACCGTTAAATCTGGATTAAAATAAAATAAAACCGATTTTAAGACTCGTATACTAATTACTAATAAAAGAGCAGATAGAAAATAATTAGAATACTGACTTTTTTTAGAAGAAAATAAAAAATATAGACCTAAAAACAAACTATTAAAAGCTCCAAAAGCACTAAAAAGAAATAATAACTGTTGCTTTAACTCCATTAAAATAACTCTGGATTTGCTCCTTTTACATCTTTATAAAAATCATAAAACACTTTAAAATCAGCTTCTATATCATCTGTTGGATAATAAGGTTCTGATACCGCCATTTGTTTTCTACCAAAATCTAATGTAAACATTATAATAGGAATATTTGCACCCTTAGCAATGTAATAAAAACCTGTTTTCCATTTTTCTACTTTTTGTCTAGTTCCTTCAGGAGATAAAGCCAATCTAAACTCATCATGCTTATTAAAAACATCAATAATAGCTTGTACTTTATTTGAGTTGGTTGTTCTATCAACTGGAGCGCCACCTAACCATCTAAAAATAAAACCAAAAGGAGGTTTAAACAATGACTTTTTCCCTATAAAATTAATTTTAATTCCAAAAGAGTTTCTTGCTAAAATAGCTATTGGAAAATCTTTCCAACTGGTGTGAGGAGCACCTATTGCAATGTATTTTTTTATATCTCTAGGGAAATCACCAACCAACTTCCATCCTAAAATTTTAGTATAAATAAATTTAGATATCATTTCTTAATAAAATAAACACCAATGATACGGTTTTCAATAAAAATAACAAATATTTTTAGCATAACTTCTACTATATTTGCATACTTTATAACTAGACAGTCTAAATGAACACTACTCTTTTACTAATTATTACTACTTTATCGGGGTTAATTTTAGGAATTATTATTGGAAATTTATTAGGTAAATTGGCTTTAAAAAAAGCTACAGAAAGCCTAGATAAAGACAATGCTAAACTAAGTAATACTATTGCTAATTTAGAAACTCAAAAAATAGAAAAAGAACATTCTTATAAGCAACAAAAAGAAGATTTTAAACTTAGGTTAGATGAAAAAGTAAAAGAAAATAGTGAGCTAAGACGGGAAAAAGAATTCTCTGCTATTGAATTGGCGCGCAAAAATGAAGAATTAAAAAACTTACAACTCAAATTAAACGAAAATAAAGAAGAAGTTGAAAAACTTCAAGATAAGTTTACTAAAGAGTTTGAAAATTTAGCAAATAAAATATTAGACGAAAAGTCTAATAAATTTACTGAGCAAAACAAAGAGAACTTAAAAAATATTCTAAATCCTCTTCAAGAGAAAATACAAACCTTTGAAAAGAAAGTAGAAGATACACAAAAAGAAAGTATTTCTATGCATTCTGCTTTAAAAGAACAATTACTTGGTTTGAAAGAGTTAAATGCTCAGATGAGTAAGGAAACAGTAAATCTAACCAAAGCTTTAAAAGGAGATAGTAAAACACAAGGAAATTGGGGAGAGTTAGTCTTAGAACGTGTATTAGAAAAATCTGGATTGGAAAAAGACCGAGAATATTTTGTACAACAATCATTTGTTAATGAAGAAGGCAAACGTATTATGCCAGATGTAGTAATACATTTACCTGACAACAAAAAGATGATTGTTGATTCTAAAGTATCTCTTACAGCTTATGAAAAATATGTGAATACAGATGAGGAAGTAGAAAAAGAACGTTGGGTAAAAGAGCATTTAAACTCTTTAAAGCGTCACGTAGAACAACTTTCCGAAAAGAAATATGAGGATATTTATAAAATTGAATCACCAGACTTTGTATTATTATTTGTCCCTATTGAGCCTGCTTTTGCTGTAGCTTTAAATGAAGATAATACGCTTTATAATAAAGCTTTTGAAAAAAATATTGTCATTGTTACTCCTACTACTCTATTAGCCACTTTACGTACTATTGATACCATGTGGAATAATGAAAAACAACAACGAAATGCTATTGAGATAGCAAGGCAAGCCGGTGCTTTGTATGATAAGTTTGAAGGTTTATTGAAAGATTTAATAAACATAGGTAAAAAGATAGATGCTACTAAATCTGATTATAGTGCCGCAATGAATAAATTGGTAGAAGGCAGAGGAAATTTAATTACTAGTGTAGAAAAATTAAAGAAAATGGGCGCAAAAGCTAAAAAAGCACTTCCTGAAAAAATTATAGAAAGAGCTGGTGAAAATGATTAAAAACAGTTCAAATATATTTAACCTAAAAAACCAGAGACCTGATAATCAAATCTCTGGTTTTTAAATTTATATATGTATGTAATTTTTACATCACGAATAATCTTCGGTGGCTCATCAAATCATATACTTTCTCTCCTACTGCTTCTAATTTTTCATCATTATCAGCATTAATAATTGCTTCATCAATTAAATCTACTATTGCCACCATATCCTCTTCACCTAATCCTCGAGTAGTTATAGCTGCAGTTCCAATACGGATCCCAGAAGTAACAAATGGTGATTGCGTATCAAAAGGTACCATATTCTTATTTACAGTTATTTCTGCTTTACCTAAAGCTATTTCTGCATCTTTTCCAGTAATATCTTTATTTCGTAAATCAATCAACATCATATGATTATCTGTTCCTTTAGAAATGATATCATACCCCTTTTCAACAAATGCCGCTGCCATAGCTTTAGCATTTTCACGTACTTGAATTTGGTATTCTAAAAACTCATCTGTTAAAGCCTCTCCAAATGCAACAGCTTTTGCAGCAATAACATGCTCTAATGGTCCACCTTGGTTTCCTGGAAACACAGTTCCATTTAATATGGTAGACATTTTTTTAGGCTTACCACTTTTAAGCTTTAATCCAAATGGGTTTTCAAAATCTTTCCCCATCATGATCAATCCACCTCTTGGTCCACGTAATGTCTTGTGAGTAGTTGTAGTAACAATATGACAATGTGGTAATGGATCAGATAATATTCCTTTAGCAATTAAACCTGCAGGATGTGAAATATCAGCCATTAAGATTGCTCCAACACTATCTGCTATTTCTCTAAACTTTTTAAAGTCAATATCCCTAGAATAAGCTGAAGCTCCTGCAATAATTAATTTAGGTTTATGTTCTTTTGCTTGAGCCTCTAGGTGATTATAATCAATATAACCTGTTTCTTTATCTACTCCATAAAAAACAGGATTGTATAATTTTCCTGAAAAATTTACTGGAGACCCATGAGTTAAATGCCCTCCATGAGACAAATCAAAACCTAAAATAGTATCTCCTGGCTTTAAACAAGCTGCAAAAACAGCTGTATTAGCTTGACTACCTGAATGTGGCTGTACATTTACATATTCTGCTCCAAATAGTTCCTTTGCCCTATCTATAGCTATTTGTTCTACTATATCTACTACTTCACATCCTCCATAATACCTTTTACCAGGGTATCCTTCTGCATATTTATTGGTTAAAACCGATCCTTGTGCTTCCATTACTTGTTCACTTACAAAGTTTTCAGAAGCTATTAACTCTAAACCATTTAACTGACGCTTTTTTTCATCAGCTATAAGGTCAAAAATTTGATGATCTTTTTGCATTCTTATGTGTTGTTAAATTTTGCTGCCAAATGTAATCATTTTATCAATAAATGCTGAATTCAACAAAAGTAATTTCACACTTTTATGCAGATTCGTTAATTATTGATACTATATTAATCATATCTATGATTATTTTTTACAAAATTTATTTTTAACACTAGTCTAAATTGAAAAAAATATGTAGGTTTGATAAAAAATAAAACAATACAATTACATGGAGATAACGGCTAATAACCCTAATAGAAAATCATGGATTTCAGTACATGAAGATTCTGACTTTCCAATTCAAAATATACCTTTTGGTGTTTTTTTAACAAAAGACGATATTATTACCATAGGAACTAGAATAGGTGATTTTGCTATTGACTTAGGTGCTTTACATCAGTTAGGTTATTTTGAAGGTATTCCACTTACTGATGATATTTTCTTACAAGATACTTTAAATGATTTTATTGCTGATGGACGTAAAACATGGCGATTAGTTAGAAATAGAATCGCTGATATTTTTGATGTGACTAATGGAAAGTTAAGAGATAATGCAGATCACAAAGACAAAATAATCTTTAGAATGGATGAGGTTGAAATGCAATTACCAGTTAGTGTTGGTGATTATACTGACTTCTACGCTAGTAAAGAACATGCTACAAATGTTGGATCATTATTTAGAGATCCTGAAAATGCATTACTTCCTAATTGGTTACACATTCCTATTGGTTACCATGGTAGAAGTTCTTCAATAGTACCTTCTGGAACACCTATCCGCCGTCCTATTGGTCAATCTCGACCTGCTGAGGGTTCTAACACTCCTGGTTTTGGCCCTTCAAAATTATTGGATTTTGAGCTAGAAATGGCTTTTATTACAACTGTAGCAAATGACTTAGGTGAAAGAATTCCTATTGAAGAGGCAGAAGATTATATTTTTGGATTAGTCCTATTTAATGACTGGTCTGCTCGTGATATCCAAGCATGGGAATATGTACCTTTAGGACCGTTTTTAGGAAAAAACTTTGCTTCAACAATTTCACCTTGGATTGTTACTTTAGATGCCTTAGAACCTTTTAGAGTTGATAACCCTAAACAAGTACATGAACCTTTACCTTACCTTAAAAAAGAGGGGAAAGATAGTTATGATATCAATTTACAAATGGCTATTAAACCTGAAAACTCAGAAGAAACTGTAGTTTGTAATTCTAATTTCAAATATATGTACTGGACTATGATTCAACAATTAACACATCATACAGTTAATGGTTGTCCAGTTAACGCTGGAGACATGATGGGTAGCGGAACAATTTCTGGTCCTACTAAAGATAGTTTTGGTTCTATGCTTGAATTAACATGGAGAGGTCAAAATCCTTTAAAAATGAAAGATGGTTCTGAACGTAAGTTTATCAATGATAATGACACTGTAATTATGAGAGGATATTCTAAAAACGATAAAGTTCGTATTGGTTTTGGAGAATGTACTGGAAAAATATTACCTGCTGTAGAGTAAGTAATAATTAAAAAAGTTTTATAAAAAAATCCATTTCAAATGAAATGGATTTTTTTATTTATTCCTCTTCTGGAGGTGGATGTCCATGAATTTGTTCATAAACTTCATCAAAGTTAGTACGCAAATACGTATTTAATTTTTTCCTATAATCATCTTGAAGCCAATCAATAAAATTATGCGTGCTTTTACAAATACATTTCGAATATCTATAAATTCGATCATCAATATCGCCTCCTAACTTTTTAGCTAAAATTAACGCATCAAAAACATCTTCACTATTTTCTACACATAGTTTAGCATGGTGTTCTATTGATTTTTCTAAAACTTTTTTTGAAGATTGTCCTGACTGAATTGTTTCTATATATACCTTTTTAACATCAAAATATAAGTCTTCAGATTTTGAAAACTCTGCTTTTACATCGGCAGGTAATTCATATTTAAATTCGCTCTCTATTTCTTCATCAGTCAATAAATTATCTAAATAAAAATTCGGGGCTCTAAACATTTTTTGCCAATCTAAATCTGCTCCCCAAGGCCCAAAACGATGGAAATTATTCCCTAAATCAATAACATTAAAATTTGATTTACCTGGTAAAATACGAGACCCTCTACCAATCATCTGATAATATAAGGTTAACGATTTAGTAGCTCTGTTTAATATAATTGATCTCACAGAAGGTTCATCAAACCCAGTAGTTAAAATACTTACTGAGGTAATAATAGCATTTGGCGTTTTATGAAACCATTTTAAAATAAAATCACGCTCTTTTTTTGTATTCGTATTATCTAAATGTGCTATAGGATACCCAGCCCTTTTAAAAGTATCAAACACATGTAATGATGTATTAATACCATTATTAAAAATTAATGTCTTTGTACCTTTAGCTCTCTCTTCATAAGCTTGTAAAAGCTTAGAAAGCATATCTGTATTGGTATATAAGTCTTCTGATGATTTAACCGTATAATCACCATTAGCACCTACTTCCAATGAGGTTAATCCAACATTATAAGAATAAACACTTGCTTTAGCCAAATATTCATTTTCTATTAAAGATCCAATACTTTCACCAACAATTAATTCATCATAATTGTTTTTCATTGGTAGTTTAATGTT
This sequence comes from Tenacibaculum sp. 190524A02b, assembly GCF_964036645.1. Lineage (NCBI taxonomy): Bacteria > Pseudomonadati > Bacteroidota > Flavobacteriia > Flavobacteriales > Flavobacteriaceae > Tenacibaculum > Tenacibaculum vairaonense. Next base: position 1,293,998 of record NZ_OZ038525.1, read on the forward strand.
AGAACTTAACGGTGTTGCTGTAACTCCTAAAACAAACGATTTATTAAAGAACTTAAACAACTTAGTAAAGGAATTATAATGGGCTTCATCAATAATTACTAATCCAACATCTGATATATCTAGCATATCATCATTCAGACGATTATTTAATGTTTCAACCATTGCTACAAAACAATCATAGCTTCTTTGATCATCTAGACTGGCTTTACTATCAATTATTTTATTTTCAACACCAAATTCACTCAGCATTCTAGCAGTTTGCTTACAAAGCTCTATACGGTGTGTCATTATTAAAACTTTTTTCTTATAGTGTTTTAAATATTGACGTGTTATTTCTGAGAAAATTACGGTTTTACCTCCACCTGTTGGTAATTGATATAATAAGTGATAATTTTCTGGAGCATTCTCAAAACTTTTAAAAATTTTGTGTAACGCTTCCTTTTGATAATTGTATAAACTTTTACCTACAATCTGCTTAGTCGTCGTTGATTCTTTACTCAATTTTGTATGATTTTGAAGAATACAAAAATACGATCTATTTGAGTAATTTGCAGCAAAAATGGGCTAAAATTTAAAAAGATTTTAGATTAATGCTAGCAATATCATAATGAGAAGCATATGCAATCGCAACACCTTTCTTTATGATTAATAATTGTGGAGACTGATGTAACACTTGATACTTGTACCCTATTTCGTTAGACAGTTCTCGATAATTTAAAAGGTCTAAATAATAAACTTTAAAATCTTTTAAAGCTTCATCAAAGCCTTCTTCAAACCGTTGAATAACCATTCTACTAATACCACAACGAGTAGAATGTTTAAAAATTGCAATAGGCTCATGATTGGAAAGTTTATCTATTTCTTTTAATTGTTCTATTGACTTTAATTGTATCCAATTTACATAAGATTCTTTTTTATTTTCTTCTTTTTTTCCTTCTCCAAAAAGTGATTTAAAAATCCCCATATATTTCTATCTTTTATATATTTTTAATAGTCTATTATTTTGCTAAAACCTTTCACAATGCCAAAAAGTCAGCAAAAACAAACCTTTTAAAGACATTTTGACGTTTTTATTCTTTAATTTTTCAATGGTATTGATTTTGTTTAAAACAAGTAAAAAATACTAGATTATGAATTTTAATAATTTTACAATAAAATCACAAGAAACTATACAACAAGCTCAACAGCTTGCACAAAGTTTACAACACAATCAACTTGAAAACGAACATCTATTTAAAGCTTTACTTTTAGTTGATGAAAACGTTTTACCATTTATTTTAAAAAAACTAAATGTAAATATAACAGTAATTCAACAAGTTTTAGATAAACAAATAGAAAGCTTTTCTAAAGTTTCTGGAGCTGAATTAATGCTATCTAGAGAAGCTTCAAAATCACTTACAGAAGCCTCTGTTATTGCTAAAAAAATGAAAGATGAATATGTTTCAATTGAACATTTAATATTAGCAATTTTTAAATCGAAAAGCTCTATAGCACAAGTTTTAAAAGATCAAGGAGTTACTGAAAAGAGTTTAACTACTGCTATAGAAGAGTTACGTAAAGGAAACAAGGTTACTTCACAAAGCGCGGAAGACACTTATAATTCATTAAATAAATACGCTAAAAACCTGAATCAATTAGCGCAAGACGGAAAATTAGACCCTGTTATTGGAAGAGATGAAGAAATTAGGCGTTTACTACAAATATTATCACGTAGAACTAAAAATAATCCTATTCTTGTTGGCGAGCCTGGAACTGGTAAAACGGCTATTGCAGAAGGTTTAGCTCACAGAATTATAAGAGGTGATGTTCCTGAGAACTTAAAAGATAAACAAATATTTTCTTTAGACATGGGAGCACTTATAGCAGGAGCTAAATACAAAGGAGAGTTTGAAGAACGCTTAAAATCTGTTGTAAAAGAAGTTACAACCTCTGAAGGAGATATTGTTTTATTTATTGATGAAATACACACACTTGTGGGTGCTGGTGGTGGTCAAGGAGCAATGGATGCTGCTAATATTTTAAAACCTGCACTTGCTCGTGGTGAATTAAGAGCTATTGGAGCAACTACTTTAGATGAGTATCAAAAGTATTTTGAAAAAGACAAAGCCCTAGAACGACGTTTTCAAAAGGTTATAGTAGATGAACCTGATACAGAAAGTGCTATTTCTATTCTAAGAGGAATTAAAGATAAATATGAAACTCACCACAAAGTTCGTATAAAGGATGAAGCTATTATTGGTGCCGTGGAATTATCTCAACGCTATATAACTAATCGTTTCTTACCAGACAAGGCTATTGATTTAATGGATGAAGCTGCTTCAAAATTACGAATGGAGATTAATTCTAAACCTGAAGATTTAGATGTTCTAGATCGTAAAATAATGCAGTTGGAAATAGAAATAGAAGCCATTAAACGTGAAAATGATAGTTTAAAATTAAAAGCTCTAAATGCAGATTTAGCGAATTTAAAGGAAGAACGTAATGAAATTAATGCAAAATGGCAATCTGAAAAAAATATAGTTGATAGTATTCAACAACTAAAGTCAGATATAGAGCATTTTAAACTAGAAGCTGAAAAAGCCGAGCGTAATGGTGACTATGGTAAAGTTGCTGAACTACGTTATGGTAAAATTAAAGAAGCCCAAGAAAAATTAGATCAACAACAAACTATTTTAGCAGAACAAAAAGAAAACTCCCTAATAAAAGAAGAAGTTACTTATGACGACATTGCTGAGGTAGTAGCTAAATGGACAGGTATCCCTGTTACAAAAATGCTACAGTCTGAGAAAGAAAAACTATTAAATTTAGAAAATGAACTACACAAACGTGTTGTGGGACAAGAAGAAGCCATCGAAGCTGTTTCTGATGCAGTTCGTCGCTCTAGAGCTGGTTTACAAAACCCTAACAAGCCTATTGGTTCTTTTTTGTTTTTAGGAACCACTGGAGTAGGAAAAACAGAACTAGCCAAAGCCCTTGCCGATTATTTATTTGACGATGAAAATGCTATGACTCGTATAGATATGAGTGAATATCAAGAACGTCATTCAGTTAGCAGATTAGTAGGTGCACCTCCAGGGTATGTAGGATATGATGAAGGTGGGCAATTAACGGAGGCAGTTAGAAGAAAACCTTATTCTGTAGTTTTATTAGATGAAATAGAAAAAGCCCATCCTGATACTTTTAATATTTTATTACAGGTATTAGATGAAGGTAGATTAACCGATAATAAAGGTAGAATAGCCGATTTTAAAAATACAATTATAATTATGACTTCAAATATGGGAAGCCATATTATTCAAGAAAAGTTTGAAAACTTGAAAAATGATGTTGAAACCACCATGGAATTAGCTAAAACTGAAGTTCTAGGTTTATTAAAACAAAGTGTTCGCCCCGAGTTTTTAAATAGAATTGATGATATTATTATGTTTACTCCATTATCAAAAAATAATATTAAAAATATTGTTCAATTACAATTAAATAATGTGAAAAAGATGATAGAAAAACAAAATATAACTATTGATGCTACTGAGGAAGCTATCCTATATTTAGCTAAAAAGGGCTATCAACCTGAATTTGGTGCTCGCCCAGTAAAACGTGTTATTCAAAAGGAACTATTAAATACTTTATCCAAAGAAATTTTATCTGGTAAAGTAACTACAGACAGTATTATTTTATTAGATGCTTTTGATGAAAAATTAGTTTTTAGGAATCAATCTGAATTAATTAAGAAAGCATGATAGTAATCAAGAAAATTAAAACTAGTTATCAACAATTGTTAGCAACACTAGTTGATAACATGTTGATTACAAACACTTTAATTATTTTATTTTTACCGTTAATTACCATTATCTTTGTGTAAAGATCTTTTAAATATAGATTTATTAAGTAATTTTGTATACTAATTCTTTGTTAGAGAAAAAATTACAATAATACGTTAAAACATAGCTTATGATTAATGCATTGATTGTAGTTTTAGTAGAAATAATAGTTATTGAATTAATGAATACAACTTACTTAAAAGCAAAAGCCTTACAACTTTTGCCGGTAAGAGTTACTGTTTTTTAACTAAAAAATAGTTAACTACTACCAAGGAAGCCATATTAATAAAATTATTTGTTGATATGGCTTTTACTTTTAATAACATTTTCACTATTATCTTTTGATTATTTATTAATATCACAATTATAATCGCTTATTAATAAGAATTTACTACTAAAAATTCCAGCAGATATTCATAAATTTGCCTGACTTCAAAATAATAAATTTAATTTATACTTATGACTAAGATGGCTAAAATTATGTATACAAAAACGGATGAAGCTCCTGCTTTAGCTACACGTTCGTTTTTACCTATTGTAAAAGCTTTTACAAAATCTTCAAATATCACCATAGAAACTAAAGATATTTCTTTGGCTGGTCGTATTCTTGCTAACTTTTCAGATTATTTAACAGAAGAACAACGCGTAGAAGACACGCTAGCTTTTTTAGGTGAATTAGCAAAGAAACCAGAAGCTAACATTATTAAATTACCTAATATCTCAGCTTCAGTACCGCAATTAAAAGCTGCTATAAAAGAATTACAAACTTTAGGGTACGCATTACCAGACTATCCAGAAGAAGTTATTAATGATGAAGACAAAGCCATTTTAGCTCGCTATAACAAAGTTAAAGGGTCTGCAGTAAACCCTGTATTACGTGAAGGAAATTCAGATCGTCGTGCTCCAAAAGCCGTAAAGAATTACGCCAAGAAAAACCCTCATTCTATGGGTGTATGGAATTCAGATTCTAAAACCCATGTAGCTACAATGGATGACGGAGACTTTGCCCATAATGAAAAGTCAACAACACTTGAATATGCTACAGACGTCAAGATTGTTCATATCGATTCAAATGAAAACACTACAACACTTAAAGAAAAAGTTTCCCTATTAGAAGGTGAAGTAATTGACGCTTCTGTTATGAATAAAAAGAAGTTAATTACATTTTTAGAAGAGCAAGTTAAAGATGCTAAAGACAAAAACGTGTTATTTTCATTACACATGAAAGCCACTATGATGAAAGTATCTGATCCTATTATTTTTGGACATGCCGTTAAAGTATTCTTCAAAGATCTATTCACTAAGCATGGTAAAACTTTTGAAGAAATTGGTGTTGATGTAAATAATGGTTTTGGAAATTTATTAAGCAACTTAAACGAACTTTCTAACGACAAAAAAGCTGAGATCCTTACAGATATTGAAGAAATATATGCTAATAACCCAGATTTAGCAATGGTTAATTCCGATAAAGGAATCACCAACCTACATGTTCCATCTGATGTAATCATTGACGCTTCTATGCCAGCTATGATTCGTACTTCAGGGCAAATGTGGAATAAAGAAGGTAATACTCAAGACACTAAAGCTGTAATTCCTGATAGTTCTTATGCTGGTCTATACCAAGAAACCATAGATTTCTGTAAAAAACATGGAGCTTTTGATCCTACTACAATGGGAACCGTACCTAATGTTGGCTTAATGGCTCAGAAAGCTGAAGAATATGGATCACATGACAAAACTTTTCAAATTTCTTCCAATGGAAAAGTTCAAGTAATTGACGCTGAAAACAATATTTTACTTGAACATAATGTTGAAGAAGGTGATATATGGAGAATGTGTCAAACTAAAGATGCTCCAATCCAAGATTGGGTAAAATTAGCTGTAACTAGGGCTAAGGCTACTGGAGCTCCTGCTGTTTTTTGGCTAGGAAAAAATAGAGCTCACGATGCTGAAATTATTAAAAAAGTAGAAAAATACCTACCTAATCACGATACTACTGGTTTAGAAATAAAAATATTATCTCCTGTTGATGCTACTAAATATACCTTAGAAAGAGTCAAAGATGGTAAGGATACTATTTCTGTTACAGGAAATGTATTACGTGACTACTTAACTGACTTATTCCCTATTCTTGAGTTAGGAACTTCTGCTAAAATGCTATCAATCGTTCCTTTAATGAATGGAGGTGGTTTATTTGAAACTGGTGCTGGTGGTTCTGCTCCTAAACATGTACAACAATTAACTGAAGAAAACCACTTACGTTGGGATTCTTTAGGTGAATTTTTAGCTTTAGCTGTATCTTTAGAACACTTAGGTGAAGTTAATAGTAATAAAAAAGCACTAATATTAGCAGAAGCTCTAGACGAGGCTACTGACAAATTATTAGACAACAGAAAAGGACCTTCAAGAAAGACTGGTGAGTTAGACAATAGAGGTTCTCATTTCTACCTAGCCATGTATTGGGCGCAAGCATTAGCCAATCAGGATAAAGACAATGAACTTAAATCAGAATTCACTTCTATAGCTGAAAAAATGACTAGTAGTGAAAAAAATATTGTTGAAGAGTTAAATAAAGTGCAAGGAGTTCCTGCTGAAATAGGTGGATATTACGAACCTAATGACAAATTAGCAGACTCTATTATGAGACCTAGTAAAACATTAAACACTATTTTAGAAAGTATCTAAGAATAACGAAATTATTATCTTTATAAAAACTCTGAGAAAATAATCTCAGAGTTTTTTATTTTTACTCCACTTATTAAGCAAGGACTCAACTCAACCTTATAATTTGTTTATGCAATTAGTACTGAACATGTATAACACAAAAGAATTAACTCTAAGCAACCTAAAAAGTCTATTTAAAATCCATTCTGTAAGCTAAAAGTCTTTCCTTTTCTTAAATAAAACCAGTAACATAAACTCTTTAACTCAATTATAATTAGCAGTTTAAACAAAAAAGTAGCAATAAAAAAAAGCTGCTCTATTTAAAGAACAGCTTTTAAAAAGTATGTAATATTATTTATTATAATCCGAACATAACTCCTAAACCAATGTTTGATGCAGTACTTCCATCAGTTGAAACTCCTGAGTAAGTAGCTTGAATCATGATTTTTTCTGCTACATTATAACCTACCATTGGTCTGTAATAAAAACCACCATTGTTTGCACTTGGACTAATACCTATAGCATATCCTAAATCAGCCCCTAATACAAATGCTTCAGAAACATTATACCTAGCAGCAGCAGCGATAGGCATATAAGAAGAATCTCCACTAACTCCTAAAGATTCAGTTAATTGGTTTACTAAACCATTTAACAAACCTCCTAAATTTCCACCTACGTTAGTATCAAGATCTTTACCAAAGAAATAGTTGTAAGATACAGATGGTCCTACTTTAAAGTCATCAGAAACTTCAAATAAATAGTTAACTTCTGCTCCTAAAACAAAAGAACTAACATCTCCAGTAGTTCCGATTGGTAAACCAAAGTTAGCTCCAACATTAAATTGACCGTCTTGTGCATTCATAGCAAATCCAAATGCCATCATAGCAACTAATAAAAGTTTTTTCATAATTTTAAATTTTGTAATTAAATATTTGTGGGGCAAATGTAACTTTATTTTTTCATATTTGAACTTTTTATAAAAAAAATAACATGAACTGGCAACAAGCTATTAAAGACTATATTTATTATCTTAAAATTGAGCGAGGCCTCGCTAAGAATTCTATTGAGAGCTATCAAAGAGATTTAAAAAAATTACAAATACATATTGAATCATCAGAAAACACCCCTACTCCAATTATAATATCTTCTAGTATATTAAAAGAATTCATTTATGATACTAGCAAAAAAATTACAGCTCGAAGCCAAGCTAGATTAATCTCAAGCCTAAGAGGTTTTTTTGATTTTTTAATTTTTGAAGATTACAGAAAAGATAACCCCATGGACTTAATTGAAAGCCCCAACATTGGAAAAAAACTACCAGATACCATAAGTAAAGAAGAGGTAGATAATTTAATAGCAGCTATAGACTTAAGTCACCCTCAAGGAGAAAGAAATAAAACTATTATTGAAACCATATATAGTTGTGGATTAAGAGTTAGTGAAACTATCAACCTAAAACTTTCTGATTTATTTTTTGAAGATGAATATATAAGAATACTTGGAAAAGGAAATAAATATCGTTTTGTTCCAATTCATACTACTACTATTAAAAGGCTAGAATTTTATATTAATGAAATTCGTTCTTCTATTACTCCTAAAAAAGAAGATGAAGATATTCTGTTTTTAAACAGAAGAGGAAATCGTTTAACTAGACAAATGATTTTTATAATTTTAAAGAATTTAGCAGCTAAAATTAATTTATCTAAAAAAATTGGCCCGCATACTTTGCGTCATTCTTTTGCTACTTACCTACTTCAAAATGGTGCAGATCTTAGAGTTATTCAACAGTTATTAGGTCATGAAAGCATTACTACAACTGAGATTTATGTACATGTAGATAAAGAATATTTAAAAAGTATTGTTTTAAATTACCACCCAAGAAGTGAGATGTTTAAGAGTAAAAACAAAAGGTAACTTTATTATACAAAAAATGGCAAGCTACCTACATCACACTGCTACAACCTAATACCCTTGCTGCGTTCCCGCCCTGGGGGATTCAAAGGGAGCTAGTTGTGTAGAACTTGCCGAGGCAAATTTACAGCCTTTTTTTCATAAAAAATAATAAAATTTACATAAAATTAATGTAACATTTATAAGTTTTTGAATACTAACATCTTGTTGTCGCATTTTTTTGCCTAACATTTTTTAGGCATGCTATGTACTACAAAAAAGAATATATTTGTATAACTAACTAATTTAACACAATGGAAAATCAAACAAACAACAAGAGTATTATTTTAAATTATGGTCTAATTCTAGGTTTCATCTCTATCCTTCCAGGAATAGTAAAATACGCTATAGGAGGAGATTTTTTAGAAGAAGATATGGTAACTGGCTCAATAGGAATAATAGCAAGCATTGCACTTGTTGTTCTGGCTATTAAAAAGTGTAAGTCAAATAATAATGGTTTTTTAAGTTGGGGAGAAGGCTTAAAAATAGGTATGGGTGTTGTAGTTATAAGTATGATTATAAGTTTATGCTATTTGTTAATTTTCACCAATCTTATAGAACCAAACTTCAAACAATTAGCCATTGAAAAAACCGAACAACAATGGATTGAATCTGGTATGAGCGATGAACAGATAGAAATATCTAGAGATATGGTAAGTAAATATTTTAATTTATCGCTTTTTGGAAGTATAGTAATCATGAGTCTATTTTTTGGATTTATAATTTCAGCTATATCAAGTGCTATAATGAAAAAAACAGAAGAGACTGATTTTTAATATCTTTTTGAAAAGACTTAAAAGGAGAAATTAACATCTATTTATGAGTATTAATTAACTAGTAGTTTGTAAATTTACAAACTTTTAATTTTTGCAAATAAAAAATATGAATATATCGGTAGTAATACCACTTCTTAACGAGGAAGAATCTTTACAAGAATTACATGATTGGATTGCAAAAGTTATGCAGTCCAATCAGTTTTTATACGAAATAATTTTTATTGATGATGGAAGTACTGATAAATCTTGGGAAATAATTCAAAAGCTATCATCTAATAACAGCTCTGTTAAAGGAATTCAATTTCAAAGAAATTATGGAAAGTCGCAAGCATTAGACGCTGGTTTTGGAATAGCTCATGGTTCTGTTGTTATAACTATGGATGCAGATTTACAAGATAGCCCTGATGAAATCCCTGAATTATACAACTTAATAATAAAAGAAGATTTCGATTTAATTTCTGGATGGAAAAAAAAGAGATACGACAATGTATTAACAAAAAACATACCTTCAAAACTTTTTAACTGGGCAGCAAGAAAAACGTCTGGACTTACATTACATGATTTTAATTGTGGATTAAAAGCCTATAAAAACGAAGTAATTAAAACGGTAAAGGTTAGCGGTGAAATGCATCGGTATATACCTGTTTTAGCAAAAAATGAAGGTTTTAACAAAATAGGTGAAAAAGTGGTTCAGCACCAAGCAAGAAAGTATGGTGTTACTAAATTTGGTATTGATAGATTTATTAATGGTTTTTTAGATTTAATAACTATTTCTTTTCTTTCTAAATTTGGAAAAAGACCTATGCATTTTTTTGGTTTGTTTGGAACCTTAATGTTTTTATTTGGTTTTTTATCTGCTTTTTATATTGGTTTTATGAAAATTTACCGTCTATCATTTGGTATTAAAACTATTCTTATTACTAGTAATCCTTGGTTTTATATAGCATTAACTTCTATGATTTTAGGTACACTGTTATTTTTAGCTGGTTTTTTAGGTGAATTAATCATAAAGATGTCTCCGCAACAAAAACATTACAAAATAAAAAATAAGCTAAACTTATAAAGTTGTACTTTTATAAATAATATCAAAATTATAAATGAAAAATATAATTGAAAAAGCGCAAATGTGGCTTTCAAATGCATTTGACACTAAAACGAATAAAGAAATTCAACAGTTGTTGGATGAAAACAATTTAGACGATTTAAACGATCGTTTTTATAAAGATCTTGAATTTGGAACTGGTGGAATGAGGGGTATTGTAGGTGCAGGATCTAATAGAATTAACAAGTACACATTAGGGAAAGCAACTCAAGGTTTAAGTAATTATTTATACAAAACTTTTCCTAAAAAAGAATTGAAAGTAGCTATTGGTTATGATTGTAGACATGACAGCAAATGGTTAGCTAAAGTTGTTGCAGATGTTTTATCTGCAAATGACATTAATGTATATCTCTTTGAAGATTTACGTCCTACTCCAGAACTATCTTTTGCTGTTAATTACCTTAGTTGTGATGTAGGTATTGTTTTAACTGCCTCTCATAATCCTCCTGAGTATAATGGGTATAAAGTTTATTGGAATGATGGTGGTCAAATTGTACCTCCTCATGATTCTGGCATTATAAATGAAGTAAACTCTTTAAATTATGATGCCATTAATTTTTCAGCTAAAGAAGAATTAATTCATTCTATAGGAAGTGAAATAGATGAAGCCTTTTGGATATCTTCTCTTGAAAATGGTACTTTCAATGTAAAAGGGAGAGAAGATTTAAAGATTGTATTTACCTCTCTACATGGAACATCTATTAAGTTAATTCCTGAAGTTTTAAAAAGAGCTGGATATTCACAAGTTCACATTGTTGAAGAACAAGCTGAACCTAATGGTAGTTTTCCTACTGTTGAGTCTCCTAATCCTGAAGAACCTGCTGCTTTAAAAATGGCTATGGATTTAGCTACAAAAATTGATGCAGATATCGTTTTAGGTACCGACCCAGATTCTGATAGAATTGGAGTGGCTGTTAAAGATATGGAAGGTAAAGTTAAGTTGCTAAATGGAAATCAGACTATGAGTGTTATGACAGATTTCCTTATTAAAAACTGGCAAACTCAAAATAAATTAAATGGAAATCAATTTATAGGTTCAACTATTGTTTCTACTAATTTAGTTAATGAAATAGCTGATAGTTATGGTGTTGAAACCAAAATTGGTTTAACTGGTTTTAAGTGGATTGCTAAGATGATTAAAGATTTCCCTCATTTAGATTTTATAGGTGGCGGAGAAGAAAGTTTTGGTTATATGGTAAGTGACTTTGTTAGAGATAAAGATGCCGTTACCTCTGCCCTACTTGCTTGTGAAATTGCTAGTGCCGCTAAAGCTGATAATAGTTCTTTTTATAAAGAATTATTAAACCTATACGCTAAACATCACTTTTATAAAGAACATCTTATATCTATTGTTAAAAAAGGAATGGATGGAGCTGAACAAATAAAGCAAATGATGTCTGATTTACGTGAAAATCCTTTAACTGAAATTGATGGTTCTAAAGTTATATTTGTTTGTGATTATAAATCTTCTATTCAAAAAAATCTTTTAACTAATGAAGAAATAACATTAGACATCCCTAAATCCAATGTATTAATTTACCATACAGAAGATGGAACAAAAGTAGCAGCTAGACCAAGTGGTACTGAACCTAAAATCAAATTTTATTTTAGTGTCAAATCTAAATTAGATTCAATCTCAAAAGCAAAAATAACGGAAGATGATTTAGACGCTAAAATTCAACGAATTATTAATGAATTATTTTAAACGTTTTTTTAAATACGCAAAACCCTATAAAACATTAGGTGTTTTAACTATAATACTCAATGTATTGTATGCATTATTTACAACATTGTCTTATGTTATATTAATGCCTACTCTGAGTATTTTATTTGGAGAAACTCCTAAAGTTTATAAAAAACCAAACTTCATAAGTCTTTCTGAATCTTTAAATAAAGAATATTTAGGAGACTTTCTAAATTACTATGTAACTTATACTAATGAAAATTCAGGTCCTGAACAAACACTTTTATATGTAGTTATAGCGGTAGTTTTTGTTTTTTTGCTTAAAAATATTTTTAGCTACCTTGGTCAACTATCTATGGTGTTTTTGAAAAACAACATCATTACAGATTTAAGAGGTATTGTTTATAAAAAAATAATTTCATTACCACTTTCATTTTATTCTGAAAAAAATAAAGGAGATATAATTAATAGAGTCACTGGTGATCTTGGAGTGATAAATGAATCTTATTTAAACATTTCTATAACGTTTATTAGAGAACCTTTAAATATTGTTTTCACACTGTTTTTTATGATAAGTACAAGTTGGGAGCTCTCTATTTTTATTTTTACCTTTATTCCTGTATCTGGACTGGTCATATCTCTAATCAGTAAAAAAATTAAGCAACAATCAGGAGTCATTTTTAGAAAAATAGGAAGTATTTTAGGTATTTTAGAAGAAAGTATTTCTGGGTTAAAAATTATAAAAGCATTTAATGCTGAAAGTCTATTTGCATCAAAGTTTAACAATCAGGTGGAAGAAATTAGGCTTCTATCTAATAAAATGAGTAAAAAAGAGGTTATGGCCAGCCCAATGAGTGAATTTCTTGGAATATTAACCATAGCTGGTTTACTTTGGTATGGTGGTAAAATGGTATTAATAGACAAAACTTTAATGGGTGGTACCTTTATTGGTTTTATGGCAGCTGCTTATAATATACTTACACCTGCTAAAGCTATTGCTAAAGCCAATAATATTATTAAAATAGGTAATGCTGCTGCACAACGTTTCTTTGAAATTATAGACGCCAAAAATAATTTAGAAGACATACCTCAAGCTAAAGAATTAAGCACTTTTGAAGATAAAATAGAGTTTAAAAATATTTCTTTTAAATATGAGAACACTTATGTTTTAAAAGATTTTTCTTTAACAATACCTAAAGGAAAAACAGTTGCTTTAGTCGGGCAATCTGGTAGTGGTAAATCTACTTTAGCTAATTTAATCACTCGTTTTTACGATGTCAATGAAGGTGCTATTTTTGTTGACGGACATAATATTAAGGAGGTTTCGAAAACTTCTTTACGTTCCTTAATGGGGATTGTTTCTCAAAATTCAACATTATTTAATGATACAATATCTAACAATATCTCCTTAAGTAACCGTAATGCTTCAGAAAATGAAATAGAAAAAGCTGCTAAAGTAGCTAATGCTTATGAATTTATTAATGATTTAGAAGAAGGGTATAATACAATCGTTGGGGATGGCGGGAATTCTGTTTCTGGTGGTCAAAAACAAAGAATAGCCATAGCACGTGCTGTATTAAAAAACCCACCTATTATGATTTTAGATGAAGCAACATCTGCCTTAGATACTGAATCTGAACAAATAGTTCAGGTTGCTTTAGAAAAAATGATGGAAAAAAGTAGAACTTCTTTAATTATTGCCCATCGTTTGTCTACAATTCAAAAAGCAGATTTAATTGTTGTTATGAAGAAAGGAAAAATTATTGAGCAAGGTAAACACCAAGAGTTAATGAAAGAAAAAGGTGAGTATTTTAAACTTGTAACTATGCAATCATTTGAGTAATGAGCAATTTTATTGAAAACATTAAGAGACAAAAATTTTATTATTATACAACTAATATTATAAAAAATTTAATTCCTTATAAATTTTATAGATTTCAATTAAAAAATAGGTTATCAAAAAATGAAAAGCAAATTAACCAAAGGTTACAATACTGTATATCTCCAAAGGCTATAAGTAAACCTAAAGCCAACTGGGTTATATTAAAAAATTTTAAACGTCCTAAAAAAGGAAGCATGTACTTTTTTGACTTAGTAAAATATACTCGATATTTTCCTACTAACAAAAGTATTAAGTACAAATTTGGTGACGTAACTGAAAACTTTGACGAACCAACAATTGTTAAAAGTAGACCTATTGATCATAATGGGAATTCTGTTTTAATGAAACTTGACGCTTTGAGACATTTTCATTTTATTAAAGATAAAAAAAGTTTTGATCAAAAAAATGATCATATTGTTTGGCGTGGAGAAATACACAAAGAAAACAGACGTTTATTAGTAGAAAAGTTTCACGATCACCCTTTATGCAACATTGGACAAGTAAGTAAACATAATTGGTATCCTGAACATTGGAAAAAAGACTTTTTAACCATTAATCAACAACTAGAATATAAGTTTGTCTTATCTATCGAAGGACTTGATGTAGCAACCAACCTTAAATGGATTATGTCTTCTAATTCTTTATGTTTTATGCCTAAACCTAAATTTGAAACTTGGTTTATGGAAGGGTTATTAATAGCTAACCATCACTATGTACTCATCAAAGATGATTACTCAGATTTGATGGAAAAAAGAGATTATTACCTACAAAACAAGAAAGAAGCTCTTTATATTATTGAAAATGCTAACAAATGGGTTGAACAGTTCAAGGATAAAGAAAATGAAAAAAAGTTATCTCTATTAGTATTAAATAAATATTTTGAACAAACTGGTCAAAACTAATTTGAAACAACTTCTAAGCCAAGTTTTTTTCCTTTTTTAAGCATATAGTCAAAAGACGCTTGGTACTCATTTGGTATTTCACCATCTAGAATAGCTTCTTTTATAGCTTCTTTTATTTGACCAATTTCCTTACAAGGCTTTAAGTTGAATGTTTTCATAATTTCTTCCCCAGATATTGGAGGTTGAAAATTACGTATTCTATCTCTTTCCTCTACCTCCTTAATTTTTCGTCTAACAAGTTCAAAGTTTTTATGGTAACGTTTAAATTTTTTAGGATTTTTAGTAGTAATATCTGCTTCACAAAGATTCATTAAACTATCAACGTCTTCACCTGCATCAAAAATTAATCTACGTACAGCAGAATCGGTAACTTCACTAGCCAATACTATAGGACGAGAACTTAATAAAACCATTTTTTGAACAAATTTCATTCTATTGTTAAGAGGCATTTTTAAACGCTTAAATAACTTAAACACCATTTTTGCCCCTACAAATTCATGCGAATGAAATGTCCACCCCACTTTAGGATGGTATTTTTTTGTAGGTGCTTTACCAATATCATGTAATAAAGCAGCCCAACGTAACCATACATCTTCTGTTGTTTTTGCTATATTATCTACCACCTCTAATGTATGATAAAAATTATCTTTGTGTTTTTGTCCTTCTACTTCCTCTACTCCTTTTAAAGCCGTTAATTCAGGGATCAAACGTTTTAACAACCCCGTTTTTTCCATATGAAAAAAACCTATAGAAGGTATTGGAGATGCTAAAATTTTATTAATCTCAACAACTATTCTTTCTCTAGTTATAATATCAATTCTTGCAGCATTTCTTGTGATAGCTTCTAAAGAAGATTTTTCAATCTCAAAATTTAATTGCGTTGCAAAACGAATAGCTCTCATCATTCGTAAAGGGTCATCTGAATAAGTAATATCAGGATTTAATGGAGTTTTTATCGTTTTTTGATCTAAATCTAACAAACCATTAAAAGGATCTAATAATTTACCCCAATTATGAGTATTTAAACTTAATGCTAAAGCATTAATCGTAAAATCTCTTCTGTTTTGATCATCTTCAAGTGTACCATTAGAAACTTTAGGGTTTCTACTATCTTCCGTATAAGACTCTTTTCTTGCTCCAACAAACTCGACTTCAATCTCCTTATAACGTAACATTGCAGTTCCATACGTTTTAAAAATCTGAACTTTAGGTTTGTTTGGTAATAACTCCGCTACCTTTTCAGCTAGCTCAATACCACTTCCTACAGCAACTACATCAATATCTTTAGCATTTCCTCTTTTTAATATAAAGTCTCTTACAAAACCACCTATTACATAACTATCTATGCCTAACGCTTCAGTTGCTTGGTTTATGTACTTAAAAATATCTAACGTTATTGCTTCTTTAAAATAGTATTCTTGCATGAAATTATTCTCTTATCACTATTACATCTTCTCCATCAATCTTTAATATAGTTGATGATTTTACAGACTCCTTATTTTGATACAAATTTACCACATAATCTACATTATTTAAAATAGCTTTACTAATTTCCAAAAAACTTTTTGGAGTTGGTTCTCCACTAATATTTGCAGAAGTAGATACAATAGGCTTTCCAAATTGCTTTATTAAGTTTTGACAAAATTCATTTTGAACAATTCTTATCGCAATAGTATTGTCTTTAGCAATAGTATTTGAGGCTAATTTTTTAGGTTTATTATAAATAATTGTTGTTGGGTTTTCTCTTTCTCTTAGAATATGTATTGCTTTTTGTGGTATATCATCTACATATTCTTTTAACATTTCAATAGAGTCTACTAAAATTATTAAACTTTTAGACTCTTCTCTTTTTTTTAGTTTATATACTTTTTTTACAGCTTCTTCTGAAGTTGCATCACAACCAATTCCCCAAACTGTATCTGTAGGATAAAGAATTACATCTAATTTTTTTAGTGCTTTTACTACCTCCTCAATCATATCAGTAAAACATTATAAGATTTACAAAAAACCTTGTGATTTCATCCAATTATCAGAATATATCTTATTCATATAACGAGAGCCATGGTCTGGTAATATAATTACAACTACACTATCTACATCAAAATAACCTTTAGCAGCATATTGAGATACTCCCTGTAAAACAGCTCCCGAAGTATAACCAGCAAATATCCCTTCTGTTTTCACCAATTCTCTTGCTTTCAAAGCGGATTCTTTATCAGCTACTTTTTCATAAATATCAACAACATCAAAATCTGTGGAAGTAGGAATTAAGTTTTTCCCTAAACCTTCAATTTTATATGGACTTATTTCTTTTGAATCAAACTCTCCAGTTTCATGATATTTTTTAATCACTGACCCAATAGCATCTACTCCTAAAATCTTTATGTCAGGGTTTTGTTCTTTTAAATATTGTCCAGTTCCAGAAATGGTTCCTCCTGTGCCGCTTGCTGCTACCACATGCGTTACCTTTCCTTCAGTCTGTTTCCATATTTCTGGCCCAGTACTTTCATAATGGGCTTCAATATTCAATTCGTTAAAATATTGATTGATATATATAGAACCAGGGTTTTCTTTATGCAATCGTTTAGCTACCTCATAGTAAGACCTAGGATCATCAGCAGCCACATTTGCTGGACAAATATGAACTTCTGCTCCCATTGCCTTAAGCATATCTATTTTATCTTGAGATGATTTATCACTTACTGCCAAAATGCATCTATATCCTTTAACAATGCTAATCATAGCTAAAGAAAAACCTGTATTACCAGAAGTAGTTTCTACAATAATATCACCTCTTTTTACAATTCCTTTTTTTTCTGCAGTTTCAATTATATGTAAAGCTATTCTATCTTTAGCCGAATGACCTGGATTAAAAGCCTCTATTTTTGCGTAAAATTTCCCTGGTAATTCTTTAGTTATTTCATGTAGTTTTACTAATGGGGTTTCTCCTACTAAGTCTAGAATAGTGTTGGTTATACCAGTGTGTCTCATTCTCATTATAATATAAAAGGCGTCATTGTGAGAAAAATAAGGCGAAATAAATTTCTTAATACGTTTCTCACAATAACGCCCTATTCTCTTTTCGAGGGCAAAAATATAATTATTTTTCTAACTTACCTTCTAACATTAAAAAGAACGTATATTCTTCTGCAGTTTCTTTTAATGCTTCAAACCTTCCTGAAGCACCTCCATGACCTGCATCCATGTTTGTATGTAAGAATAATAAGTTATTATCTGTTTTTAATTCTCTTAGTTTAGCTACCCATTTTGCTGGTTCCCAATACTGAACTTGACTATCATGTAATCCTGTTGTTACTAACATATTAGGATATGCTTTAGCTTCAACTTGATCATATGGTGAATATGATTTTATATAATCATAATATTCTTTATTATTAGGATTTCCCCATTCATCATACTCTCCTGTAGTTAGTGGAATACTATCATCTAACATAGTAGAAATCACATCTACAAAAGGTACTGCTGCTATAATTCCATTATACAGTTCTGGATTCATATTAATTATAGCTCCCATTAATAATCCGCCTGCAGAACCTCCCATAGCATATAAGTGCTTAGCCGATGTATATTTATTATCAATTAAGTATTTAGAACAATCTATAAAGTCATTAAACGTATTTTTCTTATTTAACATTTTACCATCTTCATACCACTCACGCCCTAAGTATTGACTTCCTCTAATGTGCGCTAAAGCAAAAATAAATCCTCTATCTAATAAACTTAATCTTGTGGTTGAAAATCCATCAGAAATTGTATACCCATAAGAACCATATGCATATTGTAAAACTGGAGTATTTTCATTTATCTCAGTATCTTTATGATAAACTATAGATAAAGCTATTTTTTTACCATCTCTTGCAGGAACCCATAAACGTTTACTTATATAATTGGCTTTATCAAATTTACCACCTAAAACCTCTTGTTCTTTTTTAACATCTTTAGACTTGTCTTTCATGTTAAAATCAATTACAGAACTAGGAGTTGTCATTGAATTATAAGAATAACGAATAATATCCGTATCAAATTCAGGATTTGAGTACACTCCAGCAGAATATGTTTCTTCATCAAAAGGTAAATAATAATCAGCTGATCCGTCCCAACGTTTAATACGTATTTTGTTCAACCCTTCACTTCTCTCCTCCAAAACAAGATAATCTTTAAATATTGAAAAATCTTCAAATAAAGTACCTTCTCTATGTGGGATTACATCTACCCAGTTTTCTTTTGTAGTTTTATTTTCAGGAGTTTTCATTAACTTAAAGTTAGTAGCTCCATCTTTATTGGTTTTAATATAGAAATGATCTCCATAGTGCGCAATGTCATATTCTAAATTACGCTCACGTGGTTGAACTATTCTTAATTCTCCATTAGGATTATTAGCTTCCAAAACTTGATATTCAGTAGACACTGTGTTATAAGAACCAACTACAATATATTTTTTAGATTTTGTTTTTGTTACAAAAGTTCCAAACGTTTCATCTTTTTCTTCAAAAACTAATTCATCTTTAGAAGCATCAGTTCCTAAAGTATGCTTGTAAATTTGAGAACTACGTAAAGTTACAGGGTCTTTTTTAGTATAGAATAATGTTTTATTATCATTAGCCCAAACAGACCCTCCAGTAGTATTATCTATTTTATCCTTTAAAACTTCTCCTGTTTCAAGATTTTTTACACGCATAACGTATTGACGTCTACTTACGGTATCTACTGCAAACGCCACTAATTTATTGTCTGGAGAAACATTTAAACCACCCAATTGAAAATATTCATGTCCTTTTGCTTCATTATTTACATTAAACATGACTTCTTCTTTAGCCTCTAAATTTTTCTTTTTACGGCTATAAATTGGATACTGTTGACCTTTTTCATACCTAGTTATGTAATAATAACCATTCTTTTTATAAGGTACAGATTCATCATCCTCTTTAATTCTTCCTTTCATTTCTTGAAACAACTGTTCTTGAAACTCTTTAGTTTCAGAAGTCATTTCTTCATAAAAACTATTCTCTTTATTTAAATAATCATACACCTTTTGTGTCTGTTCATCTTTAACTTCAGCGTTCTTCTGTTCATCAGTTAAACGCATCCAAAAGTAATTGTCCTCTCTAACGTCTCCGTGTTTCTCTAGTTTAGTAGGTTGCTTTTCAGCAACTGGGGCTTTTACGTCTTTTACCATTTTTTCATTTTTGCAGGCTGCAAAAATAAGACTAAAAGCCATAGCAGGTAGCATTATTTTTCTCATTTTTACTTTGGTTGTTTAAATTCCTTGTGAAAATACTACTTTTGTTTTTAAATAAATCTTAAAATTAAAAATCAATGTTTGGAGATATTTCAGGTATGATGGGCAAATTAAAAGAAGCTCAAGAGAAAGTTGAAGAAACTAAAAAACGTTTAGATACTGTATTAATTGATGAAACAGCTGCTAATGGAGCTATAAAAGTTACAGTTACTGCTAATAGAGCTATAAAAGCCATTAATGTTGATGAAAGTTTACTTGAAGATAAAGAAGAATTAGAAGATTATTTAATTATAGCACTTAACAAAGCTTTAAAAAAAGCTGGAGAAATTAATGAACAAGAGTTAGCCATAGCTGCTAAAACTGGAATGCCTAACATTCCTGGCATGGATTTATTTAAATAAACTTATGCTTTTTATTAAGTTAGAAGATTATATGTTGCCATGTCTAAATAAAACACTATTTGGCTTAGACTGTTTGGGCTGTGGTTTTCAAAGATCTATTGCTTTTCTATTGCACGGTCAATTTTTAAATGCTTTTAAAGTATACCCTGCTATATATTCTTTAATAGTTTTGATTATGTATATCCTTCTTAACTTAAAATTCTCTTTTAAAAATTTTCAACAAACACTACGTTTTCTACTTATAATAAACTTATTATTAATAGTTGGAAACTTTATATTTAAACAATTATATTATGGAAACTAAACAGCTTCAATACGGACCTCTTATATACATTTTAGCAATTATTGGGTTTCCTTTATGCTGTTGTGCTGGTGTTGGAGTTATTCCAGCTGGAATAGCTTACTTTATAGCACACACAGAGTTAAAAAAGTATTATGAAACCCCTGATGATTACTCAAATCAGGACAATATTTATACAGGAAAAATTGTTGCTTTGGTTGTGGTTATTATAAACCTTTTATATTTAGCTTATACCATATATCAAATTTATACAATTGGTTGGGATAACTTGATGGAACAGTCAAGACAAATAATGGAGCAATACGAACAATAATTATACAAAAAAGGAGCTAAATGCTCCTTTTTTAATTTAAGAGCTTGAAAATCTTTCTTTTTTGTAATGTTGATAATTAACATTTTTTTCTCCTAAAGAAAACACTTAAAAAACCTATTTTCGCAATCCTTTTTTCCCTTTATATAATTGAATTTTGAAGATACCTAGTGAATGAATAACGAGAATAATTGGCTGCATTATTATAAAAATAGTTTGTTTGATAGTGAAAACTTAGCTATTGACATATCAAGAATAAAAAACATATACTATCAAAACTCTTCTGATTTAAGTTCTCCTAATTTAAGTAGTAAGCAAACTACAGAGTTAGTTGATCTTGAAGAAAAACGTATTAATAGGTTAAGAGGCATTACTAAAAAAGACAATGCAAATTGGTTTGAAATTACAGATACTGAAATACTCATTGCTCCATTTTATTTAGAATATCAAACGGATAATCCTAAATATAAAAAACGTATTTATCCTTTTTGGATTAAAGCTAGAGTTGATAGAGAAGGGCAATTAACTACTCCTAAAGAGCTATTTCCTCTTATTGTTCGTAATTACCTTGCTCCTATTGCTGATGTAAAAAATGATTTTATTTTCTCATCTATTGACGCAGTTACTTCCGCTAGAGACATTGAGGTTCCCACTGTAGAACACGAGGATGAAACTATTGGTTGGGATGCATATTGGAATTATGTAAGCGAAGTATTTTATGAAATTACCTTAAAAAACCTATACAACTACAAAACAGAAAAGTATAAAACCAATTACTCACTCACCTATTTTTCAGTAAGTTCAAAAATAGCTACTGCTAAAAGTATTTTATTCATCTATGAAAATTTACTTGATACTCCAGAAGATTTACCTTTATTATCTAAACTAATAACACCAGAAGACCGTTTCCGAAAACCACCCGTTACAGATGAAGGTTTTTTATTTTATAACCATTTGCATTTAGGACAAATGTCTAATCAATTCCCTTTATCTATTAGTCAACGTAAAACTTTACTTTCTTATTTAACTTCGGAAGAAAATCCAGTTATGGCTGTTAATGGCCCTCCAGGAACAGGAAAAACAACACTACTACAAAGTTTAGTAGCTACTGAAGTAGTAAAAGCAGCCATTAATGGAGAAGATGCTCCTGTAATTGTAGCTTGTTCCAATAACAACCAAGCTGTTACTAATATTATAGATAGTTTTATTAATTCAACTAGCACGTTAAGCGACTTAGCTGAACGATGGATTCCTGATTTTAATGGATACGCCACTTACCTACCCTCTAGCTCTAAAGGTGAAAAATCATTAAAAAACATTAATTATTTAAAAGGTAATTTATTTGGACATGAAGGGACTTTATGTGAACTTGAAAATGAAAACTACCTACATGATGCCGAGTATTATTTCTTAGAAAAATACAACGAATACTATAATTTAGATGAGCATTCTTTAGAAGAAGCTTGCATGCACTTACAAGAAGAAATTATTGCTATTGAAGATAAACTAATAGATAGTGTTCGTTTTTCAAATGATTTTATTTCTTGTATAAATTCGCTAAACAAAATTTTAGTTAACACAGAAGATCATATAGAAAAAACAACGTTTGAAATTACCAAACTACATAAGTGGCGTACAGTTTTAAACGAATTAAAAGCTGCTTATAAAGAAACTAGTTTTATTGATAAAGTAGCCAAAGTTTTCACTTCTGAATCAACATCAGAAAACACTGCTCATTTATTTAAAACAGATGCTGAAATACTTAATAACAAAGAAACTTTGTTCTCTTTCATAAAGCAACAATTAGCTAATATTAATCTTTTACTGCAAGCCAATTTAAAACTAAAAAACTGGAAGCAAGAAAATAGTATTAAAGGTTATCCTTTTGTTTCTGAAGAACAAATGTGGAATTATGAATATGAAAAAATGCAAAATAATGACAAATCACATCGTTTCTTTTTTGATGAGATAGACGTTACCCTTAGGCATGAAGCATTTTTATTAGCTATTCACTACTGGGAGGCTAGATGGATTTTAGCTACGTTTGATGCTTTAGAAAGTGATGTTGAAAAAGGTACAGGCGAAAAACCTATTGGTGCTAAATGGAAAAGAAGAGCTATGTTAACTCCATGTTTTGTAGGCACTTTTTATACGGTACCCTCTCACTTTGTATATAGCCAATTTCAGGGCGAAAGCGAACAAGGAAAACCTATTTTTGAATATTTACCTCTTTATAATTTTATTGATTTATTAATTATTGATGAAGCTGGACAGGTTACTCCTGAAGTAAGTATTCCTTTATTTGCTTTAGCTCAAAAAGCGTTTGTGGTAGGTGATTTAAAACAAATTGAACCAATTTGGTCAATTCCTCCTAAAATTGATATGGGAAACTTAACAGTGTTAGATATTATTGAAGAACCTGATGAATATGATTATTTAAGTAATCTAGGTTTTCTAGCTTCTAGTGGAAGCATTATGCGAATGACTCAAAATGCTTGTGAATATGAAACTACAATAAATGAAACTACAGAAAGTGGACTTATTTTGTTAGAACATCGTAGATGTAATGATGAAATAATTGGTTTTTGTAATGAACTGGCTTACGGAGGAATTTTAAAACCTATGAAAGGAAAAGCTTCTGAAGATCAAATATTCCCTTCAATGCTTGCTTATCATATTGAAGGAGTTAGTGAACGAAAGTATAATAGTAGATGTAATTTAAATGAAGTAAAAGCCATTATTTTATGGTTACAACAAAATAAAGAGGCTATTCAGAAAAATTATAATGTAACCTCTGTAGAAGAAATCTTAGGAATTATTACTCCTTTTGCCAGTCAAAAATCTGAATTAGCAAAAGCACTAACTGATGCTGGTTTTAAAGTTAATGACATCAAGCTAGGAACTGTTCATGCCTTACAAGGTGCCGAACGAAATATTATTTTATTTAGTTCTGTATACAGTAAACAAGATGAAGGCACGTTGTTTTTTGATAGAGACAATAAACCAAATATGCTTAATGTAGCAGTTTCACGCGCTAAAGACAGTTTTATATTGTTTGGAGATACTAGAGTATTTGATGAAACTCAAAACACACCTTCAGGTTTACTTAAAAAGCATTTAAACATTCAAACAATGATGAATTAATTTGTTGCACTAATAGTAACTTTTGCTTAGAAGTTTGATATATGTGGCATCTATTAAAGTTTTGCTGCAGTTTATTAAATGCAACGGACAGACACTACGGTTAAGTATAAACATATAGTTACAATAAACATAACTATAGATTAAAAAAAAAAAAAAACACATAAAAAAACGCTTGAAACCACAGTTTCAAACGTTTTTTAATATTGTAAAGAATAAGAATATTACTTTTTATACTCAGTAATAGTCTTCTTAATTATATTAATACAATCTCTTAATTGCTCTTCATTCATTACTAAAGGAGGTGCAAAACGAATAATATTTCCATGTGTAGGCTTAGCTAGTAATCCATTATCTCGTAGCTTCATACAAATGTTCCAAGCCGTGTCGCTATCTTCAGTATCATTGATTACTACTGCATTTAACAACCCTTTACCACGAACTAAAGTCACTAAATCATTTTCTTCGGCAAATGTCCCTAATTCTTCACGGAAAATTTTACCTAAGCGCTCAGCATTCTCAGCTAACTTTTCTTCTTTTACCACTTCTAAAGCAGCAATAGCTACAGCAGCAGCTACTGGATTTCCACCAAAAGTAGATCCATGATTACCAGGCTTAATAACATTCATAATAGCATCATTCGCTAATACAGCAGAAACAGGATACGCTCCACCACTTAATGCTTTACCTAAAATTAAAATATCTGGCTGTACTTCTTCATGATTTACTGCTAATAATCTACCAGTACGTGCTATTCCTGTTTGAACTTCATCTGCAATAAACAATACATTATGCTTTTCACACAATGCTTTTGCAGCAGCTAAATACCCCTCAGAAGGTACATATACACCAGCCTCACCTTGAATAGGTTCAGCCATAAAACCAGCTACATTTTTATTATTCTCTAATGCTTCTTCTAAAGCCTTTAAATTATCGTATTCAATTTTGATAAATCCATTAGTAAACGGCCCAAAATTTTTACGTGCTACTGGATCATTTGAAAATGATATAATTGTAGTTGTTCTTCCATGAAAATTGTTTTTACAAACAATTATCTGCGCTTCATTTTCTTCAATTCCTTTAACTTCATAAGCCCATTTTCTACAAAGCTTTAAAGCAGTTTCTACCGCTTCAGCTCCAGTGTTCATTGGTAATAACTTATCAAATCCAAAATATTCTGTAGCGTATTTTTCATACTGACCTAACATGTCATTATAAAAAGCACGAGATGTTAATGTTAAGGTTTGAGCTTGATTCACCATTGCTCCAACAATTTTTGGATGGCAGTGTCCTTGGTTTACAGCAGAGTAAGCCGAAAGAAAATCATAATACTTCTTACCTTCTACATCCCATACATAAACACCTTCTCCTTTACTTAATACTACAGGTAACGGGTGATAATTATGAGCTCCATACTTGTTCTCTAAATCGATTGCTTGCTGTGAAGTTAACTTTTCTAAAACAGCCATTCTTTAATTTTTTAAAAATTTATTAAATAACCATTCCTACTATACCTTTATTTTCTCGAAGAACTCGAAAAAGCAGCGTGGGAGAGAAATCATCCCTTAAGAGGTGTGCAAATTACTAAATATTGGCTGTTTAATAAAATATATTTTTTGTAAAAAAAATCAAACAAATATTATTCAACTCTTTTTATTTTAATAAATTAGTATTATTAAGTTTTATTTTTTAAAACCTAACCTCTTGATTTTTTATAACACTTTTTATAAAAAAATATAAACAGTGACTTTTCTACTTTATAGTGTCAAAATAAATAACTAAAAAATCAAAAATCAAAATGAAACAAATTCTAGAAACTTACAACAATGTTACAGGAACTTTAGGAGCTCCTATTGGTGCTTTAATTATTCTTATTATAGGATGGTTTATAGCTGGTTTAGTAAAAAAACTTATCTCTAACTTATTTCACAAAAGTGGACTTAATAAAACATTTAGTAATAGTAAGGTAGATATTGGGAAACTAGTAGCTAAACTTGTCTATTTTTTACTAATGATATTTGTATTTACACTTGCATTAGATAAACTAGGAATGACTAGCGTTTTAGAACCAGCAAAAAACTTACTAAATGGCTTTACTGATTTTATACCAAATATTATTGGTGCTGGATTAGTGGGATATATTGGCTATATGCTAGCAACCATAGTTTCAGAACTAGTAGGAATGTCTGGTGAAGTAATTCAAAAGTTTGCTCCAAAACTTAATCTTCCCGAAAATATTAACCTTGTTGATATTTTAAAAAAGGTAGTTTTTATTTTTATATTTATTCCTCTTTTAATCTCTTCCTTAAATATTTTAAATATACATTCAGTTTCAGATCCAGCCACTGCTATGCTTCAATCTTTTTTTAATGCCATTCCAAAAGTATTAGTAGCTTCTTTAATATTAATCGTATTTGTTGTAGGTGGTAAATTTCTTAGCAACCTTTTAAAAGAGTTATTAGATAGTTTAAATTTAAATCAAGTACTACAAAAAGCAGGATTAAACTCTTTATTTGGTACTACCAATACTGAGAAGTTAATAGCTAATATTGTTTATGCCTTTATTATTTTATTTGGAATTATCACTGCTATAGATAAATTAGAATTCCATAAACTATCAGAAATCATACATACAGTAGTAGCATTAGGCGGTAATATTTTATTTGGACTTATTATTCTTGCAATAGGAAATTGGATAGCTAATCTTGCAGCAACTAACTTTACAAAAACTGATGATAACCCTTTTGTAGCTAATGTTATTAAAATAGCCATTATTGCTATATTTTTAGCTATTGGATTACGAAAAATGGGAATTGCAGATGATATTATCAACTTAGCTTTTGGAATTACTTTAGGAGCTATTGCTTTAACTATTGTCTTATCTTTTGGATTAGGAGGAAAAGAAGCAGCTGGTAAACAAATGGAAAAAATTATAGATAAATTTAATAAGAAATAAAAAAAATCTACAATCTTTTACAAAAGCATCTCTATTGAGGTGCTTTTTTAGTAGGACTTTTCCTAATTTTGCAATTCCTAAAATTTTATAAGAAATGCCAAGAAGAGAACGCAATAAATTTGTCAAAAGAGGTCAGATTCTAGAAATTTTAATTGAAGATTATGCCTTTGGAGGTAAAGGTATTGGTAGAATTCGTTCAGAACTGGGTGAATTTGTTGTTTTTGTACCAAACACCCTTCCTGGACAGCTTGTAAAAGCTAGAGTAGATAAATCTAAAAGAACGTATGCTGAATGTAAACTTTTAGATGTTATAGAAACTTCTAAAGATGAAATAATTTCTTCATATCAAGAAATCCCTGGAGCTCCTTATATTAAACTTCCTATAGAAAAGCAACATGAGTATAAATATGATAGTACCATGTCTTTGTTTAAGAAAATTGGAAAAATAGACCAAATTGAAGATTATTTTGATGAATTTGTTTCTTCTCCAAACTCATTTCATTATAGAAATAAAATGGAATATAGTTTTTCTGCTATTGGGTACGATAATGAAAAGAAAACAGATATAGATGAATTTACACTAGGTTTTAAAAGAAGAGGTACTTGGTGGATTGGTGAAAACTTGAATAAAGATAGTGGACTTTTTGATGCCGAGTTCGAAAACAATTTATATAAAATAAGAGACTATTGTAAAGAAACAGACTTAAGCCCTTGGCACGCTCCTAAAAAAGAAGGTTTTTTCAGGTATTTTGTCGTAAGAAAATCATACAAAACCAACGAGTTACTATTTAATCTAGTAACTACTTCTTATGATTTACCTCAATTTGATTTGAATCAGTTTTCAAATTTTTTAGTTAGTTTATTTGGTGACAGAGTCGCTGGACTATTACATACAATTAATGATGAAACTGGTGATAGAACTATTGCTACATCAGGCTCCATTAATTTAGTATATGGTAAAGATAAAATTGTAGAAGAGCTTTTAAACTTAAATTTTGAAATTAGTATGAAAAGCTTTTTTCAAACCAACCCTAAATCTGCTGAAAAATTATACACTAAAGTGGTAGATTATGCGCTTGAAAAAAAGGAAGCTATTGATAATACAGTGGTAATGGATTTGTTTTGTGGTACAGGAACTATTGGACAAATAATAGCCTCGAAAGCCAATAATACTAAAATCATAGGAGTAGATATTGTCTCTTCCGCTATAAAAGATGCTAAGAAAAATGCCAAACGCAATAATATTGAAGGCGTAGAATTTTACGCTGCTGATGTAGGTAAATTTTTATTAGAACATCCTCAATACAGAAATAAAATAAGAACTATTATTCTAGACCCTGCTAGAGCTGGTATAGCTCCAAAAACCCTTAAAAAAATCATAAATTTAAATGCAGATAGAATGGTTTATGTATCTTGTAACCCTGCTACTCAAGCTAGAGATACTGAAACACTATCAAATGCTGGTTATAAAATCAAAAAAATTAGTTTAGTAGATCAGTTTCCACATACATCACACATAGAAACTGTAGTTTTATTTGAAAAATAATAGTAATGAAAAAATATTTCTTTATAATTTCAGCACTTGGCTTTATCTTTCTTTCTTCTTGTGAAAAAGATGATTTCTGCGTGCAAACACCTATTACACCTAGTTTAATATTACGCTTCTATGATAAAAGTGATGCTACAAAATTAAAAAGTGTACAACGTTTTTCAATTGTAGCTGCAAGTAAAGGAACAGATAGTTTATTTACTGGTCAAAATACAGACTCTATAGCTATTCCTTTAAATGGATTAGCTAATAAGACGGTATATACCTTAAAAATGAATGATATAAATAACCTAGCTGTAGATAACAAAACAGCCACATTAACTATTGATTATTCTGTTGAAGAAGAATACATATCTAGGTCTTGTGGATACCGCTTTATTTTTAAAGATATAAAAATCTCTAGCTCAAGTCCTTCTTGGATAGATAGATTATCTACAAACGAAGTCTCTATAGTCAACCTACAAAACAAAGCGCATGTACAAGTATTTCATTAGTATTTGTTTACTTTTAATCAGCTTAAATACTTTTGGTCAAAAAGCAAAAAGTAAAACTATTAAAAAGGATACAATAACCTACAAAACAGGATATGGAATTAGAGTTGGAATAGATTTAAGTAAACCTACTCTTTCTTTTATTGAAAAATCATATAGGGGGCTAGAAATTATTGGTGATTATAGAATTGCCAAAAACTGGTATATTGCTTCCGAGCTTGGTTACGAAAAAGAAACATCTGTTGAAGATTTCACTACCTCTACAGCTACAGGATCTTATATTAGAATAGGTGCAAATTTTAATGCTTATAAAAATTGGTTAGATATGAATAATGAGATTTTTATAGGTGGTCGTTACGGCTTAGCCATTTTTGATCACTCTTTAGATAGTTATACACCTAATGTAACTACAGGAGTAAATAATACACCTCCATATTTCCCTACCACAGAAATAAATGAACCTAGAACTGAAACAGGTTTAAACGCTCATTGGGCAGAAATACAATTAGGGATTAAAGTGGAAACCTTTAAAAATTTATTTTTAGGTGCTAGTTTTGCTTATAAAATTGGTATTAACATACAAGATCAAACTAATTTTAAAACACTTTACGTTCCTGGATTTAATAGAGTTTTTGAAAATGGTACTGGATTTGGGTTTAACTATACAATTTCTTACTTAATTCCTTTTGTTAATAAGTAATTTAGTTGCTTACGCTTGATTTCACTACCTTTACTGCGTAAAAAATAAAACTTATTAACAATGAATAGAATTCCAAGCGTAAATTTACAAGACTTTTTATCTAACGATGAAACACGTAAACAAAAATTCATCAATGAAATAGGGAACGCTTACGAAAACATAGGTTTTGTTGCTTTAAAAGGACACTTCTTAGATGATCAATTAGTTGAAGACTTATATA
This sequence comes from Tenacibaculum sp. 190524A02b, assembly GCF_964036645.1. NCBI lineage: Bacteria > Pseudomonadati > Bacteroidota > Flavobacteriia > Flavobacteriales > Flavobacteriaceae > Tenacibaculum > Tenacibaculum vairaonense. The sequence goes on from NZ_OZ038525.1 coordinate 1,324,105, forward strand.
CAGAAATTAAAAACTTTTTCAATCTACCTCTTGAGGTAAAACAAAAATATGAGATTCCGGGTATTGGAGGCCAAAGAGGCTATGTTTCATTTGGAAAAGAATCTGCAAAAGGAAAAAAAGAAGGAGATTTAAAAGAGTTTTGGCATTTTGGACAATATGTAGATAACAATCCTGTATTAGAAGCTGAATACCCTGCTAATGTTGAGGTTACTGAATTACCTAAATTTAATGAAGTAGGAAAAAAAACCTATCAAATGTTAGAAAAAACAGCTCAATATGTATTGCGTTCACTAGCTTTACATTTAGGTTTAGAGGAAACATATTTTGATAAGTATATTAAAAATGGTAATAGTATTTTACGTCCTATCCACTACCCTCCAATTACTGAAGAACCTAAAGGAGCTGTAAGAGCTGCCGCTCATGGAGACATTAATTTAATCACTTTACTAATGGGATCACACGGAAAAGGCTTACAAGTACAAAATCATAAAGGTGAATGGATTGACGCTATTGCTCAACCAGATGAATTAATGATTAATGTAGGCGATATGCTTTCTCGTCATAGTAATAATAAATTAAAATCAACAATACACCGTGTTGTAAACCCTCCAAAAGAATCTTGGGGAACTTCTCGTTTTTCAATCCCTTTCTTTATGCATCCTATTTCAGAAATGAAATTAGATGTTTTAGAAAACTGTATAGATGAAAATAACCCGAAGCAATTTGAAGATATTACTGCTGGTGAATTCTTAAATGAGCGTTTACGTGAATTGGGATTAATAAAATAAAATGGACTTACAAGATCAATTAAAAAATCTTTTTCCTGACCATAAATTTGAGGAAAAACCTGTAGAACAAAAGCCTGATATTTGGTTACAAGATGAGCCTATTCTTTGTAAATATGAAAAAAGAAAAGGAAAACCAGTTACAATTATTGATGGCTATAATGGAGCTACTAGTGACTTTAAAAAGTTAGCGAAAGAAATAAAAACTCAATTAAGTGTTGGAGGTTCCTTTAAGGATGACACCATTATTATTCAAGGAGATTATAGAGACAAAATAATGGAAATACTAAAAAATAAAGGCTTCAAAGTAAAAAGAGTTGGAGGCTAAAAAATGTTAAATGCTAAGAAAAAGTTTCTTAGCATTTTTCTTTTTAATTTTTTTGTTTTAATATTACAACGTGTTAAAAACTAAAACATTAATACTAACTAATAAAAAATAACGTTTATTGTTTAGACACTATTAAGAAATTTTCAAATTACCCCCTATTATTATGGCTTCTATACTACACATTACAAACGGAGACAGTACTACAGAAATTTTACGAAGATTAAACATCAATGAACCTATAATTACATGGCGTGAAATGCTTTGTGAAGGTAAAACTACTATTGATGTAGGAAGTGAAGACTTTTGGAAAACTAGATTTGACTTTTTAAAGTCATCATACAAAGTTACCAAGAAAACATTTATTGACTTTACTTTAAAAGAATACAGAAATCTTTGTAATCAAAAACAACAAGATGAAATTGTTTTATGGTTTGAATACGATTTATTCTGTCAAATAAACATGTTAGCTGTTATCAGTTGGCTAAAACGCTATAGAAATGGAAGAAAAATATCACTAGTTTGTAGCGGAACTCTTGAAAATAGAAAGGGTTTATTCGGACTTAGTCAATTATCAAAAGAAGAATTATTAAATCATTATAAGAATAGAGCAGAACTTTCAAAAGATGACATTGAGTATGCAGACTATATTTGGCAACTATATTGTTCTGATAGTCCTCTACGTTTAGAAACTGTACATAAATTTAATCCAATGTCTCCTTTTGCTTATTTAGAAGACGCTATTAAGGCACATTTACAAAGATTCCCTTCCATTCAAAATGGATTGAATAAAGTTGAAAATGACATTTTAAATTTAGCTAACCAACAACAATTTAATTCTGACAAGGAATTTATTCGTGCAATTTTAACCAATGACAACCTTTATGGATTTGGTGATACTCAATACATTAATAAACTTCAACAATTAAAAAAACTATTTACTTCCTTAAACCCTGTTAAATTAAGTAAGCAAGGTAAAAAGGTACTTCAAAACCAAGTTAACTACTATGCACAATTACGTTCTGATTTTTCGTATCTTGGCGGTTCTAAAAAATACAGCTACCTGTATCTTAATAATACCGACAAGCTGTTAAAAATTACATCGTAAATGAGTATAAAACAATCTGAGCTAATTTTAAATTCAGACGGAAGTATTTACCACTTAAATTTAAAACCTGAGCATGTTGCTACCGATATTATTTTTGTGGGAGACCAATACAGAGTTGATAAAGTAACAAAACATTTTGATACTATTGAGTTTACTACCCAAAAACGTGAATTCAAAACTACTACTGGGACTTACAAAGGGAAAAGAATATCTGTCATTTCAACAGGAATTGGCCCTGATAATATTGACATTGTTTTAAATGAACTAGATGCGGTTGTCAATATCGATTTAGAAGCTAGAGAAGTTAAAAAACAACATACTTCCTTAAATATTACAAGAATTGGTACATCTGGTTCTTTACAAGCAGATATTCCTGTAGATAGCTTTTTATTGAGTTCTCACGCATTGGATTTAAACGGTATGTTACACTCTTACCAAGTTGATAGTATAACCAACCCTGAATTAGAAAATGCCTTTATTAACCATACCAATTGGAACAATAAAAAAGCAACTCCTATAGTTATACAAAATGGTACTGAGCTAGCAAAAAGACTTTCATCAGACAAAACATATAAAGGAATAACTGCTACTGCTGGCGGATTTTATGGGCCACAAGGAAGAGTTTTAAGGTTAGAGCTTCAGGATTCAGAATTAAATAATAAAATAGATAGTTTTAACCATAACGGACATAAGATAACGAATCTTGAAATGGAAACTTCTGCCATATATGGTTTATCTAAATTATTAGGACATAATGCTGTTTCTATGAATGCTATTATTGCAAATAGGGCAAATGGTACATTCAGTGAAAACCCAAGTAATACTGTTGAAAACTTAATCAGCTACACATTAAATAAACTAGTTGAATAAATGTTAAATTTAAAAGTAGGTGGTGTACCAGAACATTTTAACTACCCTTGGTACATTACTTTAAAAAATAAGGAATATACCAATCATAATATAAACCTCAGATGGAAAGATTTCCCTGGAGGAACAGGTGCTATGTGTAAAGCTCTACGATCAGGAGAAATTGACATCGCAATTGTATTAACAGAAGGTATTATCAAAGATATTATAAATGGTAACCCTTCAAAAATTACGCAAACATTTGTTAAAAGCCCATTAATCTGGGGAATTCATGTAGGTGCTAAATCTAATTTTCAAAAAATTGAAGATTTAGAAAATGCTACTGTAGCTATTAGTCGATATGGATCTGGTTCTCACTTAATGGCTATTGTTAATGCGCACAATAATGGGTGGGATATTAAAAAACTTAAATTTCAAGTAGTTGGAAACTTACAAGGTGGTATTGATGCTTTAACAAATGGAGAAGCTGATTACTTTATGTGGGAGCATTTTACCACGAAACCTTTGGTAGATAACGGAACTTTTAGAAGACTTGGAGATTGCCCAACTCCATGGCCATGCTTTGTAGTTGCTGTTAGAGAAGATATTTTAAAAAGTAATACTGAAGAGATTAAAACAGTTTTAGATATTATAAATAACTGTACAAAGGATTTTAAGAATATTCAAAATATAGATCAAACACTTTCAATTAGATATGAGCAACAGCTTGAAGATATTAGAGAGTGGTTATCAATTACTGAATGGAATAATGGAAAACCTATTGATGCAGATTTAATTTCTGAAATACAAAATAAAATGGTAGCTTTCAACGTTATTGAAAGCAAAGAAGATTCTGATAAATTAATCAGAAATATGTATATTTGATTTTTTAAATTTTTTATGATGAAAAAAGTAGTATTTATTGCAATTTGTATAGTTAGTTTATTAGGGTTTTCTTCTTGTGGAAGTACTAGTCCTTGTGGTTTAGCTAAAACTGATCAAACAAAACAAAACTTACATCAACAAGAAGTTGTTGTTGCAGATGCAACAGTAACTGAATAAGTTGATGATTTCTTTATTCAAATTCAATAAATCCGCTTTTAAGGCGGATTTTTTTTGTTAATTCTTCTTTTTTAACATTGGTACAAACTTAAAATCACCTAATTCATGTTTTTCAAATTCTAAAGGAGATTTTCTTATAAAAAGTGTCATCACTTGCTCTCCTTCACCAACAGGTATTAACAACTTACCTCCTACTTTAACTTGCCCTAATAAAGCTTTAGGTACAAATGGAGCGCCTGCTGTTACTATTATTTTGTCAAAAGGAGCTTCAATAGGCAACCCTTTATAGCCATCTCCAAAGATAAAACGTTTAGGTCTGTAACCTAATTTTGGTAAAAACAAAGAGGTTTTTTTAAACAATTCATGTTGACGTTCAATAGTAAAAACATTCGCTTTTAACTCTAAAAGAACTGCTGTTTGGTATCCAGAACCTGTACCAATTTCTAAAATTTTATCCCCTTCTTTTACCTCTAAAACTTGTGATTGAAATGCAACCGTATATGGATGTGAAATCGTTTGCTCAGCAGCAATAGGAAATGCCTTGTCTTGATAAGCATGTTCTTCAAAACTACTATCTATAAATAAATGTCTTGGAATTTTTCGTATTGCCTTCAATACCTTTTCATCAAATATCCCTTTTGCTTGTAATGTATTTGCTAGTTGATTTCTAAGTCCTTGGTGTTTGGTTGTATCTCTCACTGGTAAGCTAATTTCGACGTGCCAAAAATAGCAATTAATCTGTTTAAAAGTGTATCTTTGTTAGCGTTGATTTTAGTAAAATCAATAACTAGATAGTAACACTTTCATTACGAGGATACAATAAAATCTAATTTCTAAACAAGTATTTTTTATAGTTCCTTTCGTAGCAAAATAAATAGAAAAACATGTTAAAAGCTGGAGTTTTAGGAGCAGGTCATTTGGGGAAAATACATCTGCGTTTATTACAACAATCAGAAAAATTTGAATTAGTTGGTTTTTATGACCCTTTTACTGAAACTGCTGAAAAGGTAGCCAAAGAATTTGGTTATAAATTATTCAACACTATAGAAGAATTAATTGATGCTGTTGATGTTGTAGATATTGTAACTCCTACCCTTTCTCATTTTGAATGTGCCAAGCAAGCTATAGAAAAAGGAAAGCATATTTTTATAGAAAAACCTATTACAAATACTGTTCAAGAAGCTGAAGCTCTTAGAACATTAGCTAGTCAAAATCATGTTCGTGGTCAAGTTGGGCATGTAGAACGTTTTAACCCTGCGTTTACCGCTGTTAAAGACACAATTGACACTCCTATGTTTATCGAAACACATAGGTTAGCTGAATTTAACCCTAGAGGAACTGATGTACCTGTAGTGTTGGATTTAATGATTCATGATATTGATATTATTTTATCTGTTGTAAAATCAAAAGTTAAGAACATTCATGCTAGTGGTGTTTCTGTTATTTCTGAAACGCCAGATATTGCAAACGCAAGAATTGAATTTGAAAATGGATGTGTTGCCAATCTTACTTCTAGTAGAATATCTATGAAAAACATGCGTAAATCACGTTTTTTTCAAAAAGATGCTTACATTTCTGTTGATTTCCTAGAAAAAAAATCTGAAGTTGTTAAAATGAAAGATGCTCCTGAAAAACCAGATGAATTTGCTATGATTTTACAAAATGCAGAAGGTATAAAAAAACAAATTTACTTTGACAATCCTAAAGTAACTCTTAATAATGCTATTTTAGATGAGTTAGAATCTTTTGCTGAAGCAATTCATAATAACACTACTCCTGTTGTATCATTATCTCAAGGAACTGAAGCTCTTAGGGTTGCTCAACAAATCATTGATTGTTTTTAATCTTACCTCTAATTATATACTTAAAAATTAAATAAACTAATAAACATGAAAAATATAGCTGTAATTGGAGCGGGAACTATGGGGAATGGTATTGCTCATACATTTGCTCAATTTGGATATAATGTACATTTAATTGATATTTCTCAAACCGCACTAGATAAAGGTATAGCAACTATCACCAAAAATTTAGATAGAATGCTTGCTAAAGAAAAAATTACAGAAAGTGAAAAAAATAATACTTTAAACAATATAACTTCTTTCACCAATTTAAAAGAAGGTATTCAAAATACGGAACTAATTGTTGAAGCTGCTACAGAAAACGTAGATTTAAAGTTAAAAATTTTTAAAGATTTAGATCAGTTTTCTGATGAAAGTACAATTTTAGCGACCAATACTTCTTCTATTTCAATCACTCAAATTGCCGCAGCTACTAATAGACCTGAAAAAGTAATTGGTATGCATTTTATGAATCCAGTACCAATTATGAAATTAGTTGAAATTATTAGAGGTTATAATACTTCTGATGAGGTAATGGAAACTATTGTGGATTTAACTAAAAAAATTAATAAGGTACCTGTAGAAGTTAATGATTATCCTGGTTTTGTTGCTAATCGTATTTTAATGCCAATGATTAATGAATCTATTGAAACATTATACAATGGTGTAGCTGGTGTTTCCGAAATTGACACGGTTATGAAACTAGGAATGGCTCATCCAATGGGACCTCTTCAGTTAGCTGATTTTATAGGATTAGATGTTTGTTTATCTATCTTAAATGTTATGTATGATGGATTTAAAAACCCAAAATATGCTCCTTGCCCATTATTAGTAAATATGGTTACAGCTGGTAAATTAGGTGTTAAATCTGGCGAAGGTTTCTATGATTATAGTGAGAGTAGAAAAGCAGAGAAAGTAGCTAAAATGTTTTCTTAAAAATTACAAATAATTATGATCGCTAAAAGATTACAAGCTTTAAGAAATTATATGACATCTAAAAACTTAGATGCTTTTATTATACCTTCAACCGATCCACATCAATCAGAATATGTTGCTGCTCACTGGAAACTACGTGAATATTTTTCTGGTTTTACTGGTTCTGCTGGTACTTTAGTTGTAACAAAAAATATTGCTGGTTTATGGACCGACTCTCGTTACTTTTTACAATTTGAAGATGATTGTAAAAACACTGAGATTCAACTATGCAAACAATCTATACCACACGCACCTGAGCATGTTGCTTGGTTATGTGATTTACTTAGTGAAAATAATAGTATAGGTGTTGATTATAGACAATTTTCAAAATCACAAATCGATTATATAGTAAGTTATACAGGTTCTAAAAATATTAGGTTACAAAACGAGCCTCATTTTGTTAAAGAAATATGGGAAAACAGACCTGATTTACCTAATTCTTCTGTAGATATACATCCTTTAGAATTCTCAGGGGAAACTACAGCTTCTAAACTAACGAAAGTACAAGGCAAAATAGAACAATTAAATGCTGACTACTATTTATTTTCATCCTTAGATGAAATTGCTTGGTTATTTAACATTCGTTCTAAAGATGTAGATTTTACACCATTAGTAACTGCATATGCTCTGGTAGGAAAGCAACAAACAACACTCTTCTGTAATACTAATCGTTTTACCGAAAGCGCTATTAAAGCTTTTACTAAACTTAATATAAAGGTTGAGAACTATGATAATATTGCTACGCTACTCCCTGAACTTACTCGCAATAAAAAAATAATAACGGATGCTTCTAGCCTAAACTATGCTTGTTTTGAAGCTACTTTAGGAAGTTTTATTTATAACAATTCATTAGTAAAAGAATTAAAAGCTATTAAAAACGAAGTTGAAATAGCTGGTGCCAAAAACTGTATGCTTAAAGACGGAGTGGCATTAACAAAATTCTTTATTTGGTTAGAAACAGAATTAACTAAAAGGCCTATTTCAGAATATGAAATTGGTAAAAAACTAGAAAGCTATAGAGAGCAGCAAGAATATTATACTGGTGAATCATTCGCTGCTATTATTGGGTATAAAGGCAATGGAGCTATTATACATTATACAGCACCTGAAAAAGATTCAGCCATGGTTAGTAATGAAGGTATACTGTTAGTAGACAGTGGAGCTCAGTATAAAAATGGAACTACAGATATTACTAGAACCATTTGGTTAGGAGGTGAACCTAATAATGAAATTAAGAAAGCCTATACAGGAGTTTTAAAAGGTTATATTGAATTAGAACAATTACAATTCCCTGAAGGTACAACTGGAGCACAAATAGATGCTTTTGCTCGTATTCATTTATGGAAGAATGGATTAAACTTCCCTCATGGTACAGGGCATGGTATTGGAAGCTATGGTATGGTGCATGAACCTGCACAAGGTTTTGCTACTGGAGCTACAACAGCAAGAGGTACTACTCCACATTTGGCTAACCAATTCACAACTATAGAACCTGGTTGTTACGTAACTAATGAGTTTGGAATAAGAACTGAAAATATTGTTTTATCTAAAAAAGTTAACCAAACAGATTTTGGTACTTTTCTTGGATTTGAAGCTCTAACTTTGTGTTATATAGACACCAATCTAATAGACAAAAGTATGCTAACATCTCAAGAAAAAGATTGGCTAAACAGTTATCATAAATTAGTATTTAACAAACTCTCTCCCTTATTAAACAAACAAGAATCGGAATGGCTAGAAGATAAATGTAAATCAATTTAAAAAAATCGCTCAAGTTTTTGAGCGATTTTTTTATACTTTTAGAAATATATATTATACTTCAAAATTCAAACTATCAATGCGTTATTTGTTTTTATAAAAGTTTTCCCTATTTTTAAGCTTTAAACCAAACTCTTTTTATCCCTTAAATTATGAGTAACTTTTTAAAAGCTTTTCTAGCTTTTTTGTGTTGGAGTACTATTGCTATTTTTGTTTATGGTCGCCATTATAATAATACTGAAACAGTATCTACAACACCCGCTACCAAAAAAATTGAAACGAACTCCGAAACTATTCAAACTGAAGAGTCAAAGGATTCTCTAAAAGAAAACTCTAAAGTATCTAAACATCAAAATAGTAAACCAAAAGAAGTTCCTTTACTGGACAACAAAACGAAACCTACTCCACTAAAGTTTAAAGAAAAGTTTATTACAAACTCCAGCCATTCAAGAGTTTTACTACCTAAAAAGTTTTTTTACTTTAAAGATTCTATTTTTAATTTTTTAAATAATAATCCTGATAAGGAAATTATTATAACTGGCTATTATCTTCCAAAAGAAGCTATTAACGACAGCCTAAACTTAGGTATTCAAAGAGCCAATTACCTAAAGAAGAAGTTAATTAACTTTGGAGTTAACTCTAAAAAAATACATGAAAAATCAGCCAAAAAAGATTACATCTATGATGCTGAAGGGTATTATGCTGAAGGCATCTTAATTGAATACCAAAATCTATCAAAAGAAAAAATTCAAAATATAGAGAAAGATATTACTAATAAAACGCTTAATGCGTATTTTGGTAATAATAGTTTTAAGCCAGATAGAACCCTATATACCTATACAAATGAGATAAAAAATTATTTGAATAAATATCCCTCAAAAAAAATTACTATCATAGGTCATACTGACAATGTAGGAGAAGAATCAACCAATAAATTAATAGGCTTACAAAGAGCTAAAAGTGTGGCTGACTATTTTTTTGAACAAGGCATTGATTCTACAAAAATAACTTCCATATCTAAAGGAGAAACCTCTCCTATAGTAGACAATAATACACAACAAAATCGAGCAAAAAACCGACGTATAGAAATTATAATTAACTAAAACCATTCCCTTGACTATTATGTACTTATACTTAACTACTAAAACCTCGCACCTCTTAGAACTCTTTTTCTGGATGCTTGGCGCATTTTTAATTGGCTACTTTTTTGCTTGGCAATACTTCAAAAATAAATTCCAAACAAAATTAGAAGATAATGAAGAAACTATTGTTGAATTAAAAAATGAAATGCAATCTACAATACGTGCAAGAAAAACTGTAGAACGAGGTGGTATAGAAATTAAACAGCCCAAAAACCTAAATTTTGATGTAATTGGAAGCGCTAATGAAGAAAACAAAGATGATTTAACACTAATAAAAGGTATAGGAGAGTTTATTGAAAAAAAATTAAACCAAATAGGTATTTACAATTTAGATCAGATTAGTAAACTTGATAAAGAAAATATTGACACAATTACAGATTTAATTCAATTTTTTCCAGGTAGAATAGTAAGAGATGATTGGAAAGGTCAAGCTAAACAATTATTAAACAAAGAAAACATAAAAGAGGAAGAACCTGAAGAATAACTTCAGTTCTTCTTGTTAAAGTAGTACTTACTCATACTGTTCCATTTCTTTGTCATAAAATGAGCTGGCTTCTTCTATTAAATTTCCTAATTCATTTGCTAAATCTTGTTCATTTTCTCCGGATAAATCTTCAAACCATTCTATCTCATCATCTTTTAAATTGATTAAAAACCTAGGATATTCAGTATGTAAAACAAAAATATCTTCTGGGTTATTACTATTATCCGCAAGTAAAAATTTAGGTAAGTTCATTATTTTCAGTATTAATCAATTTTAAAGTTAAATAATTAAATCGCAAATATAATAGAATTGATGCAGTAGTTAAACCAGCAATTAAACCAAGCCAAATTCCAAAACTTCCATAATTTTCTTGTTTTCCTAGAAAAAAACTGATAGGAAACCCTATAATCCAATAAGAAATAAAAGTAATAATTGTTGGTATTTTAACATCTTGTAGTCCCCTTAACGCCCCCAATACCATTACTTGAATACTATCACTAACCTGAAATATTGCTGCAGCTATTAATAAACTAGAAGCTAAATTTAAAACCTCTAAATTATCTACATAATTTTTTACATCATTCATATCTAAATACAATAATGGTAAATATTCATGTAAAGCAAAAAATAATACACAAAATACTGTAGCTAAAAAAGTACCTAGTAAAAAGATAGAAAAAGCAATTCTACGTAATTCTTTAAAGTTGTGTAAGCCTTTTTGGTTCCCTACTCTAATCATTGAAGTTACTCCTAATCCCATAGCAACCATAAAAGTCATAGACGATAAGTTTAAAGCTATTTGGTTAGCTGCTTGTGGATTTTTCCCTAACAAACCACTTAACCATATAGCAGATGTAAAAATGGCCACTTCAAACAACATTTGCATAGCGCTTGGAGCACCTAAACTAATTATTTTTCTTAGCATGAATACATCAAGTACAAAAAACTTAATTTTAGTAACTAATCTTCTTGTCCTTTTTTTCTTTGTTAACAACCACCATAAAAATAAAACCATGATAAACCTTGATAATAAAGTACCATAAGCAGCTCCAACTATACCTAATTTAGGAAAACCAAATTTTCCAAAAATCAAAAGGTAGTTTAATATAACATTAGAAATGTTTGCTATTAAAGTTGCGTACATAGGGTATTTTGTAATAGACATACCATCGCTAAATTGCTTAAAAGCTTGAAAAATAATCATTGGAATTAATGAAAATGCTACTAAATCTAAATATGGCATTGCTAATAAAACAACTTCTTCTGGTTGCCCCATTAAATATAACATTGATTTAGAAAAATACACTCCTAAAAACATTAATACCCCTATTACAGTACATAAAAATAAACCATGCTTAAAAGCCAACTTAGCTTGTCTAAAGCTATTAGCAGCATCTGCTTCAGCTATTAATGGTGTTATTGCTGTAGAAAACCCAATACCTATAGACATTGCTATAAAAATAAAACTATTACCTAAAGACACTGCTGCTAACTCAGCTGTACCTAATTGTCCTACCATTATATTATCTATAAAACTTACAAAAGTATGACCTAACATACCCAGCATTACTGGAGTTGCCAATTTTAAATTATATTTAAATTCTGATGTATATGCTTTTAAATTCAATTTATTTTTCTAAGTTTTGGAGGTGCGAAGATAGCTCTTTTAAAACTCACAATATTTTATCTTTCTTCATTTTTTAAATTATTTAGTTACCTTTGAAACCGAATTAAAAACTAAAAAAAATGGCCAAAATAACTTTACAAGGCAACCCTGTTGAAACACTTGGAAACCTACCTAACAACAATCAAAAAGCCCCTGATTTCACACTAGTTGCAGGAGATTTATCTGAAAAAAAATTAAGTGATTTTTCTGGAAATAAATTAATATTAAATATATTCCCTAGTGTTGATACTGGTACTTGTGCAACCTCAGTTAGAGAGTTTAACAAAAAAGCGGCTAGCTTAGACAATACAAAAGTACTTTGTATTTCAAGAGATTTACCATTTGCTCAAGGTCGTTTTTGTGGTGCTGAAGGGATTGAGAATGTAGTAATGTTATCTGACTTTGCAGAGGGTAACTTTGGAAAAGATTATGGTTTAGAAATTTCTAATGGACCTTTAAAAGGATTACACTCTCGTTGTATAGTAGTAATTGATGAAACGGGAAATGTAACACACACAGAACAAGTTTCTGAAATTGTTGACGAACCTAATTATGAAGCTGCATTAAAAGCCTTATAATTCTATATGAAAAACCCTAATGATGGATTTGTAAAAGGTAGGTTGCGAAGTATTGGTTTTGCTTTAAAAGGCATGTGGTTACTTATAACCACAGAAGATAGTATTAAAGTACAAACAATAATAGCTGTTTTTGCATCTTGTTTGGGTTTTTATTTTTCCATAACTGCTATTGAATGGATGATTCAATTATTAGTTATTGGATTAGTTCTTATAGCTGAGGCTCTAAATACAGCTATAGAAAAAATAGCTGATTTTATACATCCTAACTACGATGAAAAAATAGGGTTTATTAAAGATATAGCAGCAGGAGCTCCGGCTTTTGCTGCGTTTATTTCGCTAATAATTGCAGGAATAATTTATGCCCCTAAAATTATAGCTTTATTCTAACGTTTTTATTACAGTTAATTTCAATTTATGGCAAAAAAGAAAACAACAGTCAAAAAAACTAAAACAAAGGCACCTTTATTACCAAAAATAAAAAGCTTTGTAAACAATAGACAAAACCAAACCATTTTTGGAGCCTTTCTTATACTATTTTCTATATTTTTAACTGTTGCTTTTATATCTTTCTTTTACTCTTGGCAAGAAGATCAAAGCTCCCTTAATGAATTTTATAACAGAAGTTTACCAACAGAAAACTTATTAGGTAAAGTTGGCGCAAAGCTAAGTAATCTATTTATTTATAATGGATTCGGTTTAGGTGCTTTTATCTTAAATAGTCTTTTCTTTTTTACAGGTGCTCGCATATTACTACAAACAAACTTAAAAAAAATTGTTACTTCATGGAATTGGGGCTTATTAACTATGCTATGGGCTTCTATTGCTTTAGGTTTTGTAAGTCATAAATACGCAGTATTATCAGGAGTAATTGGCTTTGAACTTAATGAGTACTTACAAACTTTTATTGGTAAAACAGGACTTATTATAGTACTGCTTTTCTTTTTCATATCATACTTGATCATAAGGTTTAGTATTGATCCAGATACCATAGTGGAAAATATGGAAACCAAGAAAAAGATAAAAGAAGAGAAAAAATTAGCTAAAAAAGAACTCCAATCTGAAAATGAATTAGAAATAAACGAAACTATAAATGAGGAAGAAAATACCGTAAACGAATTAAAATCTGATTTTGAACTTTCTGTAGAAAACCTACAACCAACTATTACAAAACATTCTGATGTAGAAGTAGAAGCTAAAGAAGAAACTCAAATTCCATTAGACATTACACTAACAAACAATTCAACTTTAAATACTGAAGAACAAAGTAAAAAAGAGGTTGAAGTAGCCATTGAAAAAGTAGCAGAAGAAAAAAGTGTTACTGAAAACTTATCCGATCAATTAGTTAAAGATTTTGGTGAATTTGATCCTAAACTAGAATTAGCCAACTTTAAATTTCCAACTTTTAATCTTTTAAAAGAATATAACGAGAGTATTTCTGTTGACCCTACAGAACTTGAAGCTAATAAAAATCAAATTGTTGAAACTTTAAAGAATTATAAAATAGGAATCGAACAGATAAAAGCTACTGTTGGACCAACTATTACTTTATACGAAATTGTACCCGAAGCTGGTGTAAGAATCTCAAAAATTAAAAATTTAGAAGACGATATAGCATTATCATTATCAGCGTTAGGAATTCGTATTATAGCTCCAATACCTGGTAAAGGAACTATTGGTATTGAAGTTCCCAATAAAAAAGCAACCATTGTATCCATGCATTCTGTAATTTCTTCAAAGAAATTTCAAGAATCACCAATGGAACTACCTATTGCTTTAGGAAAAACAATCTCAAATGAAACCTTCGTAGTAGATTTAGCTAAGATGCCTCACTTATTAATGGCAGGAGCAACAGGTCAAGGTAAATCTGTTGGATTAAATGCTATTCTTACTTCTCTTTTATATAAAAAACACCCAGCTGAAGTAAAATTTGTATTAGTAGACCCTAAAAAAGTAGAACTAACTCTTTTTAATAAAATAGAACGTCATTATTTAGCTAAACTTCCTGATGAAGAAGAAGCAATTATTACAGATACTACAAAAGTGGTAAATACATTAAACTCTTTGTGTATTGAAATGGATGCACGTTATGATTTGCTCAAAAATGCAATGGTTCGTAATATTAAAGAATACAATGCTAAGTTTAAAGCTAGAAAATTAAATCCTGAAAATGGACATCAATTCTTACCTTACATTGTTTTAGTTATTGATGAATTTGCAGATTTAATTATGACAGCAGGGAAAGAAGTAGAAACACCAATTGCCCGTTTAGCTCAATTAGCTCGTGCTATTGGAATCCACTTAATTGTAGCCACACAGCGTCCTTCTGTAAATGTAATTACAGGTATAATAAAAGCCAATTTCCCTTCTCGTATTGCTTTTAGAGTAACTTCTAAAATTGATAGTAGAACTATTTTAGATGCTCCTGGAGCTGATCAATTAATAGGACGTGGTGATTTATTATATTCTGGTGGTAATGATATTACCCGTATACAATGTGCTTTTGTAGATACGCCTGAAGTTGAAAAAATAACAGACTTTATTGGTTCTCAACGTGCTTATCCTGATGCACACTTATTACCAGAATATGTAGGTGAAGAAGGTGGCACAAATCTTGATATAGATATAGCAGATCGTGATAAATTGTTTAAAGATGCCGCTGAAATTATAGTAACTGCACAACAAGGTTCTGCTTCTTTATTGCAAAGAAAGTTAAAGCTTGGCTACAACAGGGCTGGTAGATTGATAGATCAGCTTGAAGCCGCTGGAATTGTAGGTCCTTTTGAAGGTAGTAAAGCCCGTCAAGTATTAGTTCCTGATTTAATTGCATTAGAACAATTATTAGAAAACGAGAAAAAATAGAAACAGAATTTCAAAAAAAGAAATACATAAATAAAATGAAAAAAATAGCATTTGTATTAGTAGGAATAATATTCAGCTTAAACATTGTAGCTCAGAATTCATCAAGTAAAGCTAAACACTTATTAGATGAAGTATCTACCAAAATGGGAGCATACAAAAACATGGTGATAGGCTTTACCTCTACTCTAGTTAATAAAGAAGCTGGTATTACCAATGACCCTCCAATTAGAGGTAATATAACAATTGCTGGAGAAAAATATAACCTAGAATACCTTGGAAATAACTTTTTATTTGATGGAAAATTATTAGCTGTAATTAACCATGAAGATAAAGAAGTTAATCTTACCAAAGGTGATTTAGAAGAAGAAGACGGATTCATATACCCATCTAAACTCTTAACCTTTTACAAAGAAGGCTATAATTATAAAATGGGAGCCCTTAAAAATAGTAAAGGTCGAAAAGTTCAATACATTGATCTAACCCCTATTGATAGCAATTCTGATATTGTTATGGTTAAACTTGGTATTGATGCTAAAACGAAACATATTTATAAATTAATTCAGATAGGTTCTAATGGAGCTGAAACTACTTTTACCATTTCAGAGTTTAAAAGCAATCAACCTATATCTGAAAAATTATTTACTTTCAATCAAGAAAAATATAAGAGTCAAGGATATATTATAGACTAAAATTTAATAAAAGTTTTGTTAATCTTTAATCATTAACAAAACTTTTATGTTTTTATAAAACTAACCTCCTACCTTTGTTTCTGTGAAAACATTAGACAAATACATACTTAAAAGCTTTTTAATTCCTTTCTTTACTACCTTTTTAATCATTTTATTTGTATTAATAATGCAAATGCTTTGGTTAGCTTTTGACAACTTTGCAGGAAAAGGAATAGGAGTTGTTATCATTTTAAAATTTCTATGGTACTCTGCTTTAATGGCTGCTCCACAAGCACTACCTATTGGTGTATTACTTTCCTCAATAATGACTCTTGGTGGATTATCTGAAAATTATGAATTTGCTGCTGCAAAATCAGCAGGTGTTTCACTTCCAAGGATGGTTAGATCTTTAGTATTTCTAGCACTTTTTTTAAGTTTTATAAATTTTCTATTTCTTAATCATGTGTACCCGTATGCTGTGTTAAAACAATTGAATTTAAAAGCAAACATAAAAAAGAAGCAGCCTGCTTTAGCTTTAGTTCCTGGAAGTTTTAATACTGAAATACCAAACTATCAAATAAAGTTTGAGGAAAAATATGGTGAGGAGAATAACTTATTGAAAAAAGTACTTATCTATGATTTATCTTCTAGAAAAGGAAATAATAAAATCATTACAGCCAAAAAAGGCGAATTAATTTCTGAAGAAGGTAGTCGTTATATGACACTAGTTTTAAAGGATGGTTATTATTTTGAACACCATAAAAAAAATGGAGCGACCTATAATGAAAGAAAAAAAATGCCAGCCTCTCATGCAGATTTTGATGAATATACCATTAATATTGATATTTCTTCAATAGATGATACTGATTTAGACGAGTTAAAGTATACCAAAAACTTTAATATGCTTAGTCTTGGGCAATTAAAAGATACCATTCCTTTCTTAAAAAAAGGATATGATGAATACATTACCAGTAGGTCAAAAAACTTATTTCTTACCGTTGATGTTGAAGATTTACATCAATACCCTGATTCATTAATAGACAAACAACTATCTTTAGATATCATAACTAATTTTGAGGTTAGAGAACAAAATAGTATACTTAGTACAGCTTTATCAAAAGTAGATAGAACACTTAATAACAACAAATCATACAAAGAACCTTTAAAGAACAGACGTAAGTGGCTGAATTTACATGATATAGAATACTATAACCGTATGGCATTTTCTTTATCCTGTCTATTATTATTTTTTATAGGTGCTCCACTTGGTTCTATTATTAGAAAAGGTGGTATGGGCTTACCTATGATTTTAGCTATTGCTGTATATGTTTTGTATTTTTTCACCAATACTTTTGGTCGAAATATGGCTGAAGAAAGTTCTGTAACTGCTATAACAGGATCTTGGATAGCTGTAATTTTAATGCTACCTTTGGCCATAACATTAACAGTTAGAGCAACCAAAGACAAAGGTTTGTTTAACATTAATACTATTTTTTCACCAATAACTACATTTATAAAAAATTTATTCTCTAAAAAAGAGAAAACAACATAACTTAAATGGCAACACACACACCTACCAAAATTCAATTAAACTCTATTGAAGAGGCTATTGAAGACATTAAAAATGGAAAAGTTATTATTGTTGTAGATGACGAAGATCGTGAGAATGAAGGCGATTTTGTTGCAGCAGCAGAAAAAATAACTCCTGAAATGATAAACTTTATGGCTACACATGGAAGAGGTTTAATTTGTACTCCTTTAACCGAAAGTAGATGTAAAGAATTAGAATTAGGTATGATGGTAAGTAATAATACCGACCCTATGGAAACTGCTTTTACAATTTCAGTAGATTTAAGAGGTAATGGAGTTACTACTGGTATTTCTGCTTCTGATAGGGCAAAAACGGTACAAGCTTTAGTAAATACAGAAACTAAACCTTTTGATTTAGCCAGACCAGGGCACATTTTTCCTTTAAAGGCTAAAAATGGAGGTGTATTAAGAAGAACTGGTCATACAGAAGCAGCCATTGATTTTGCTCGTTTGGCCGGACTAAAAGCTGCTGGAGTTATTGTAGAAATCATGAATGAAGATGGTACAATGGCTAGACTTCCTCAACTTGTTGAAGTTGCTAAAAAATTCGATTTAAAAGTTGTTTCTATCGAAGATTTAGTTGCCTATAGAATGGAGCATGATTCTTTAATTGAAAAGAAAGAAGATTTTAATATTCAAACTAGGTTTGGAGATTTTCGTTTACGAGCATATCAACAAACTACCAATAAACAAATACATATTGCGCTTACTAAAGGTAGTTGGACAAAAGATGAAGCTGTGCTAACTAGAATTAATTCTACTTTAGTAAATAATGACATTTTAGGAACTTTAACCAATAATGCTGATAAAAAGTTAGATCAAATGTTTAAAGTTATTAATGATGAAGGCAAAGGCGCTATTTTATTTATCAATCAACAAGCACAATCTTTTAATCTATTAAATAGATTACGCATGTTAAAAGATAATCAAGCTAATGGAGTTATGAAAGCCCCAAATGTTGTTATGGATAATAAAGATTTTGGTATTGGAGCACAAATATTACATGATTTACATATTCATAAACTTCGCTTAGTTTCAAATACGCAACATACTAAAAGAGTTGGTATGATTGGATATGGATTAGAGATTGTTGATTACGTTAACTATTAATTTTAAAACTCAATAATACAAAAGAGCTATAGATTATAACTTAACCTATAGCTCTTCTTATTTTTAATACTATTTTACCTTTCCTTTTTCTTATAGTTTATAGCTTCTAAAAAGAAATATTAAAAATATTTTTAACATATTTTTTTATATTATTTGTCATTTTGTTAAATTTATTAAGGGAAACGTCCACAAAAAGTTAAGATAATCTTTTATTTTTGTTAAGACACTAACAAAACTACTAATGACAGTTCATATTGCAGAAAACCACGAGCTAACCGTTAAAGGTTTACAACTTTTATTTCAGGGAGAAAGTATTAACATAGCTGGTGTTACGTATAATGGAGAGGAAACCATAGAGTGGTTTGCAAAAAACACTGCTGATATATTACTTTTAGATATTTCTATGCCAAAGGTTAATGGTATAGAAGTTCTTAAATACTTTAAAGAACATGATATTACTCCTAAAGTAATTGTTTTATCGGCTTATAATAATGACGTAATTATTGAAGCTGTAATTAAATATGGTGTTAAAGGATATATTTTAAAAGAGGAAGCGCATTTAACATTATTAGATGCTTTAAAGGATGTTTATAATGGAAAAACATATTTTTCTAAAGAAATAAATGATAGAGTTTTAGCTATAGAAGATAGAATTGTAGCTATGGATGCTTTGTCTTCAAGAGAAAGAGAGGTTATGAGTTTGTTGTCTAAAAACTACGATTATAAAGAAGTTACACAAGAATTAGGTATATCATCTAGTACGTTACGTTCACATACTAATAAGATTAGAAATAAATTGGGTTTAAAAACTAATGCTGGTTTTGCTAAATATATAGTAAGATTTCTTACCTTGAAAAGCTAAAAGTGAGTAAATAGAGGTTTTTGTAATTTCATGGATTAACTTAAATCCATAGAAATTATGAAAAAATTATTATTAGCAATCGCATTAGTAAGTGTAAACGTAGTATTAACCTCATGTACTGACAACACTGAAGAACATGAAAAACTTATCCAAGAAATCAACGCAATCGACAAAAGCGACGCAGACACCCGAGATAACGATAATCCGGGAGAAGAGAATGATGAAGATTAGTTTTTTAAAATACTTTACTTTTCTTATCTGTATTATTTTATACTTTGGAAGTGATTTTATCCCTAAGTATAATAAGGAATATTTTAAAGCGAAGGAAGTATATGATGTAACTAAGAAAAAAAATACCAAAGCTTTAACCAAACTCAAAGAATATTCAAAAAACACCCAACTATACCAAGATTATTTAGATGTCAATAAAGAAAAAAATTTAGCATTTAAGAATTATAAAAAAGAACAAAAAAATAATGAAGTTAACGGCTTTATTTCTTTGAAAGTTTTTTTAGAAAGGTTCAGTCTAATTTTATTGATTTTCTTATATGCCATGCATAATCTTATTAAAAGTTTGTATTACGAACAAAAAAATATAGGAAATTTAATTATTCATGGAATAATTATATCGGTATGTGTATTTAACTTTTTCTGGATATTCCAAAAGTTTCAAAACTTTAGTAAAGTAACGTATTTATTAATGACTTTGCTTACTGCTTTATTTGTAGTAATTGCAGTATATTTAATAACCAAACGTAAAAAAACTTACGTAAATACTGTAAAAGACAGAATGTTACAAATAGCAAAGAAAGCATTGTTAAATTCTAGACCTGAAAAGCGAAAAGAAATGCTTGATTTCATTGAGCAAATCGCTAAAGAGAAGTAATTTAAAGGTTGCCTTTGGGCAACCTTTTTTACAATCTTATTAAATTTATTTACACGGTTTAAATCCGAAACGTTCTTTAAATATTTTAGAGAAATAAGAAACATGAGAATACCCTACTTCCAAAGAAAGTCTTTTAAGTGAAATATTAGGCTGTAACTCTAATATATTTCTAGCATGGTTTAACTTTATTTCTACTATAAAGTCATTAGGGCTCAAACCTGTTTCTGCTTTAAGTCTTCTATAAAGTGAGCTTTTAGATAAATTAAACTTTTCTGCGATGTCTAGTTGTGTTATTTTTCTCTTAGAGCTTTCTTTGATTATATAAATTTGTATTTCCTTTAATAAATCATCTTGCTCTGTTGCTATTACTGATATTTTTTCTGTTTCGATATAGTTTTGTTGTTTTAGATAGTTTTTTAAACTATTTGATATTCTAATTAATAATTCTTCTTTTTCAAAAGGTTTTTGTAAATAATCATCAATTCCTAAACGTAAAACTTCCAATCTTGTATTTCTATCTCCTACAGCTGTTAACATTAAAATTGGAGGGTGATTATTTTTACGTTCTTTTAAAGCTTTTATAAACTCTAACCCATTCATTTTGGGCATCATATAGTCTGTAATAATATAATCTACCTTATGGTTATTCATTTTTACAATTGCTTCAGCACCATTACTACAAGTAATACAATTATAAGTAGTAGATAATATTTCTTCTAAATAATCAAGCATTTCATATGAATCATCAACAATAAGTATTGTTTTATACTTTACCGAAATATCTTTAATAGTATCTGACTTTTGCAACGGTATTTTATTGATAAATGATTCATTTTCATCAAAAGTGTATTTAGCTACCTCTGTGCTTACAGGCAACCTTATTGTAAAAACACTTCCTTCTCCTAAAACACTGTTAATTAAAAGTTTTCCTTTGTGTAAATCAACCACCTGCTTAGTAAATGATAAACCTACTCCACTACCCCCTGCTCTATTAATATCATTATTTACTTGATAGAATCTATTGCAAATATTGGGTAAATCTTTAGCTGAAATCCCTATCCCTGTATCTTTTATTGCTATAAAAAGCATATTATTTTTTTCAGAAAGTGTTATTGTTACTTCTCCATTTTCATCAGTATATTTTGTTGCATTAATTATAATATTATTAATAGCTCTCTCTAAAAAAATAGGGTCTACTTTTATAGTGCTATTTATATGATTGTGTATATAATTGAATTTAATTTTTTTTAAATCATACAAGGGAATAAAAGAGATATAAATCTTATTAATTAATTCATTAATTTTTATCGGTTTACAATGTAAATTAAAGTTCGTGTCTTCCATTTTAGCTAAATCTAAAACATCATCAACCATATTTTTTATTTTCTGAACTTGTTTATTTAAATTCAACCTTATCATTTTATAATCTTCGCCTCCAATCTTATTTTCATAATTTTCTAATTTGGCTATTTGTCCCTTTATTAAAGTTAAAGGAGTTCTAATTTCATGGCTGATATTAATAAAAAATTGAGATTGAAATTGGTTTATTTGTTCTACCTCATTTTTCTTTGCTTCTAACCTTTTTTCATTTTTATTGTTTAAAACCTTAAAATAATTAATTACAATAAATACGCTAAAAAATAAAAAGACTAATACAAGATCATTGTAATAATGTATTGGGTAGTTTTCAAGAAATAAGTTGGGTATAAAAAAGAATAAGAAAGAAACAAATAGTACTACATAATTCAATGTTTTATTATCTATAAAAATCAAACAAACAGGAGTCACTAATAAATAATAAAATTCTGTAAATCTTCCTGGATATATAAAATTAGAAAACACAAAAGCTGTTACTATTAAACAAAACACATAAATAGAATACGATATAATACTTCTTTGTTTATATAAAAAATATTGTGCTACAATTAACAAAGTAATCATAGTAGCATGTACTATAATGGTAGGATATTCAATAGTTTTCTTAAAAAGTCTTCGTATTATTAAAGACGTAGAAATAACATACCACAACAAGCAAAACCCATTGAAAAACTGAATACGTTTTAATTCTTTTGATGGCATTCTATCATAATTTCCTATTAACAAAAAACGTTGTAAAAAGTTCATATTTCTCATACCTTTAATTTACTAAAAATAAAAATAGTTTATTGCACACATCTATGAATCAAATCATTAATTATTGAATGCTTTGTGACGTTACTTGAATCATTTATGACGTTTGATTATTAAAACGAGTCAATAGTGACGTTGATTGATCTTTTTTTATTCGTTACATAAAATACGTTTGTAAAAAAGAAAACAAGATGACATACCCTAGCAGATTTTACATAGTATTTATTATGCTATGTATTCAACTCACTTTTTCTCAAACTACGGAAATCCCTGATCCAAATTTTGAGCAAGCATTAGTAGACCAAGGTATAGACACTAATGGTGTTACTGGTGATATTTTAAATTCTGATGCTGCCATTAGAGTAACTTTAATAATAAGAAATTCTAATATTTCAGATTTAACAGGAATAGAAGCCTTTACTAATATAAATACCTTAATATGTAGTGATAATAATTTAACTAGCTTAGATTTATCTCAAAATACAAATTTGACCTCTATAGTTTGTAGCTCAAATTCATTAACAAATATTAATATTTCTAATAATCTTAATCTTGAAATTTTAGATTGTAGTAATAATGAATTATCTACATTAAATGTATCTGCTAACACGAACTTAATACGAATTACTTGCAACAATAATAATTTAACTTCTTTAAATACTACTAATAATAGTGCTTTAGAAAATTTAAATTGTAAAGGCAATCAATTTTCTACATTAAATTTAAGTAATAACCCTTTAATAAGTAGTTTAAACTGTAGTAATAATCAAATTACTGATTTAGATTTAAATAACAACAACCTTTTAATTTTTTTAAATTGTTCTAGTAATTTATTAACGAGTTTAGATCTTAATAATCAACCAAATTTAGAAAAGCTAGACTGCTTTACAAATCAGATTTCAGCCTTGAATATTAATGGTTGCCCTCAATTACAATTTTTAAATTGTCATAATAACTCACTTGTTAACATTGACCTTTCAAATAATACTCAACTTCATGAACTAAATTGTAGCAGCAATCAAATTGTTAGTTTAGAACTATCAAATAATACATTACTTCAAGAATTACACTGTGGGGCAAACGCAATTTCAAATTTAGATTTATCAACAAATACAGCGTTAACTTCATTAGAGTGTAATACAAACATGATATCATCATTGAATATTTATAACTGTATTAATTTAAACAACCTAATTTGTAGTGGTAATCAATTACCAAATATTGATATTACTAATAATTCTAGTTTACAAACATTAGTAGCTACTAATAACTTTTTATCAAATATTAACCTAACCAGATGTCAAAATCTTATAGAACTTAATTTATCTGGAAATAATTTATCGGAAATTGATCTTAGTTTGAATGATGTTATTGAAAAAGTTCGCCTTGGCTATAATAATATAGCTAAACTAGATTTAACGTTTAATACACAACTTCAGCTTTTAGAAGTAAACAACAATCAATTATCTGCTTTAGATATTAACAACGCACCTCTTTTAAACATACTTTATTGTCACACCAATAATATCACTACATTAGATACTAGTAATCAATCTAATTTAAATTGTTTAACAGCTCAAGGGAATAACCTTACTTCACTAAATCTTAAAAACGGAAATACAGATATCGGAGGAGGATTAGGCGGATTAGACTTCTGCTACAACATAACTAATAATCCGCTCTTAAATTATGTTTGTGTTGATAACGCTGACTGGGCAGATATAAACCTAACCAATAAAGATATTAGCACAACATATACCGAAAACTGTAATGAATTAGAACCTAGCTCCTATATTCCTGATTCTTTTTTTGAACAAAAATTAATTGATATGGGTATTGACAACAATTTAGATAATTTAATTTATCATTCAGATAGTCATGGTATTATAAAGTTAAATTTAAGTTCAGTTGGTATCGCAAACTTATCTGGTATTGAAGCTTTTAAAGATTTAATTATTTTAGATTGTAATGATAATGCTATAACCAGCATTGACTTAAAACATAATAAAGAGCTTACAAATTTAAATATTAACTCAAACCTGCTAATTAGTTTAGATTTATATTTTAATACCAAGCTAAAAATTGTAAATGCAAATTTTAATAATTTATCTAGTATTTATGTAGGGGAATGTAATAACTTGGAAGAGTTATATGCTTCAGGAGGCTTTTTTAGAACTATTGATGTGTCAAATAATACTGCTTTAAAAAAAATAGATTTATCCTCTGCATTTCAATTACAGGAACTTGATTTATCAAACAATAACAAACTTGTATCTATAAACCTACAAAATGCAGGTGAACTAAAGGCTTTAAATGTTAAAAACGGAAACAATCCACTTATTAAAACATTTAATACAAACAATACTGATAAACTCTACTGTATAAAAGTGGATGATCCAATGTATTCTGAAAAAGAATGGCCTGATGTTAATAACACTAACAGTTTTGATATACACTGTACGATTAATGTTACTTCTAAAATTTATTTAAAAGGAGCAGCTACCAATCCAAATATAGGTGAAGAAACATTAATGCGAGATGACTTAAGGATAAGTGGATTAATTCCAACTACAAGTCCTTATAATGATGAATTAACCTGCAACCCTTCTGTATTTAATACTTCAGATGAAAATGCAATTGTAGATTGGGTATTCATTAAACTTTTAGACCCAACTAATCTATCTACTGTATTATATGAACGTTCTGCATTACTACAGCGAGATGGAGATATTGTAGATATTGATGGGATATCAGATATTTCTTTCTTTATGAAAGCTGGAGAATATCAATTCGCCGTTTTTCATAGAAACCATATACCAATAACTACAAATACAGATATTTCTATGAGCAGTACTCCTGTTACTATTAATTTAACAGATGTAGCAAATGTAATGGGAACTACTAATGCTGTTACGGAAATACAAACTGGAGTATATGCTTTATTTCCTGGTAATGCAGATACTAATAATCAGATACAAACATCTGACATTAATACTGCTATTTCAAACATAGGCCAGTCTGGTTATTCTACTAGTGATATTAATATGAATGGACAGATTCAAACTACAGATTTACCTTTAATCATTTCTTTTATAGGTAGTGGAATTCAGTTTTAAAAAAGTCAAATATAAAATCAATGAAAAATTATATAATTATATTCTTATTAATGTTCGTTAGCTTCTTAAATGGACAAACAACTACTATTCCTGATTCCAATTTTGAACAAGCTCTAATAGATAAAGGGATAGATACCAATGGCTTAAATGGAAACATTTTAAATACCGATGCTGTTAGTGTATTAATATTAAACCTAAATAATAAAATGATTCGAGATTATTCAGGTATTGAAGCTTTTGCCAACTTAGAAGAATTATACACTAAAGGAAACTTTGCTAGAACTCTTGACCTTAGATCTAATCCTAGGTTAAGAATTATTGATTGCTCTGATTCAGATATTATTGACTTAAAAATAAGTAATTGTCCTTTAATAGAAATTTTAGAATGCCAAGGAAATTTTATACATAATTTAAATATTACCAACAATTCTTTTTTAAGAGAATTAAAATGTCAAAGCAATTTTCTATCAATTCTAGAGGTATCAAACAATACCCTACTTACTGAATTAAACTGTAGTAATAACCGTATAGAAACACTTGATGTATCAAATAGTAATAATTTAAACACATTAGACTGTTCTTCAAACAATGTTCTTACTAATTTGACTATAGGGACTAATACTGTTATTACAGATTTGTTTACTTCAAATAACCAATTAAACTCATTAGATTTAACAGATACATCGAATTTAGATCGCTTAGAAGTTGCTAACAATAACCTTACGGAAATAAACATTACTAATAATACAAGTATTAGAGTTTTAGATGCATCTAACAATAATATTTCAGAGATAAACTTAGCTTCCAATTCTTCCTTAATTGAACTTAATCTTAATAATAACCAAATTAGTTCATTAGATATAACTTCAAATACTTCCTTAAGGTCTTTGAAAGTAGCTTTTAATTCATTACGAATATTAGATACAACTACTGCAACGTCATTGTTTAGCTTGCATTGTAATGACAATACTATTAATATACTAGATCTAAGTAACAATATAATTAGTGGGTTACACGCTCAAAACAACAATTTAACATCTTTAAACCTAACAGGATCTGCTCCAAATCCTTCTGCTTATGACATTACCAATAATCCACTATTAAATTTCGTTTGTGTAAGCAGTGCTTCTTGGTCTGATTTAAACTTAACTAATAAAGATTCACATACAACATATACTGAAGATTGTTCGCTATTAGAACCTTCTTCTTTTATTGCGGATACTGCATTTGAGCAAAAACTAATTGATAACAGTATTGATACAAGCGGATTAGACAATCTAATTTATCATTCAGATACTAATGGTATTACTTCTTTAAATGTAAGTACTTCGGGAATTACTGACTTAACTGGGATAAGTGCTTTTCAGGATTTATCAGTTTTAAATTGTAATGAAAATCAACTTACTTATATCGATCTAAGCAAAAATACATCATTAAAAAATTTAAATGTTAGTGATAACGAACTAACATATCTAAATACCGATAATAATGCTAGCTTACAAATTCTTAATGCTAGATCTAATAACCTAGTAGAGGTAAATGTTGAATCTTCAATAAAATTAACAGAATTACAACTTGGTTTAAACCCTATTAGAGAAATCAACTTAAGTGCTAATACCTCTTTACAGATAATCGATTTTACAAGCTCGCTAATACAAGAACTAGATTTATCTAATAATAATAAACTTTTTTATATTAACTTAAGAAATGCTAGAGCACTTAAAGCTTTAAATGTACAAAATGGTAGTAACACAATTATTACAACCTTTAATACTCAAAATACTGAGAGTTTACACTGTATTAAAGTAGATGCTCCTACCTATTCTAAAACGAACTGGACTTTAATTAATAGTACTAATCATTTTAACACCTCTTGTAATATTAGTTTAACAGCCAAAGTTTATTTAAAAGGGGCTGCTAGCTTTGATGAAGAACTTTTAATGCGTGATGATTTAAGAATAAATGGGGTAATTCCAACTACAAGCCCTTATAGTGATCAACTAAATTGTAAACCATCCATACTTACAATTACAGGAGATAATGCCATAGTAGATTGGGTATTAATTAAGCTTATAAAACCTTCTGATTTAAGTACAGTAATGTATGAGCAATCAGCATTACTACAAAGAAATGGCAATATTGTAAATGTAGACGGTATTTCAACTATTAGCTTTTTTATGCAAGCCCAAAAATATCATGTTGCTATTTTTCATAGAAATCATATACCAATTACTACAAACACAAGTATTTCCTTAAGTAATATTCCTACAAATATAGATTTTACAAACGTATCTAATATTTTAGGTAATACTAATGCTGTAACAGAAATTCAAACTGGTAAATATGCTTTATTTGCTGGCAATGTAGACGGTAATAATCAAATACAGACTCCTGATATTACTACGATGATTTCTAATATTGGACAATCAGGATACTCAACAAGTGATGTAAATATGAATGGTCAAATACAAACAACCGATATACCATTAATCATATCACTAATTGGAAGCGGCAAACAATTTTAACTTAAATATTAAATAAAAACATTCTCAAAAATGAAAGAAAAATACATGAATACGAAGATTTTTTTCTACGCAATAGCACTTTTACTAGCAATTGTTAATGAAAGTAGGGCACAAAATATCAGTTATAGTTTTGCTAATGCAACAATTACTAATGATGGAACTGATACTTTTTATGAAGCTGATATTATGATTTCTACAGACACTGACTTCCAATTAGGATTGGGACAATTTTATATTGATTATAACTCAGCTGCGTTTGGAACAAATATTAATGGAGGTAGCTTAAGTTTTGCGCATCCTGCAGCTGCAGCTATTGGGGAAGCTACCTACATACTAGATCAAGATTATTTAGATGCAATATCTCTTTACAATGTTAATCTAGCTAATAATACAAATACAAAACTTTCTGTAGCTTGGACACAGGCACAAAACATAGCTTTTTACCCTACTATTACTGCCTCAGGTTCTCCTCATAAATTTTGTCATTTAAAAATTAGATTTGTGGATACCAATCAAGACCCTACAATTAGTTTAGATAATGTACTATCTCAAGATTTAACTTATAATGCCTCATCTACTCCCTTTGCTGGAGATGGTGCGCAAATAACCAATGATACCTACGACTCTTCAAACACAACTCCAATAATTACATGGACAGGTAATACAGATAATGATTGGCATACTACAAGTAATTGGAGCTCTAACACAATCCCAACAAGCAGCAACACTGTTTTAGTTCCTAACACAGTAACCAATTACCCAACAGCAAGCTCAAATGCCTTTGTAAATACTATAACTATAAACTCAGGAGCAAGCTTTATTGCTCAATCTGGTTTTTCGGGATCTGTAACTTATAATAGAACATTAACTAGTTCTAATTGGTATTTAATTTCATCTCCAGTAATTGGGCAAGATGAAGATGATCTTGTTTCTGAAATTGGTTTAGAAACCGGTACAGGAAATAACCTAGGGCTAGGGAGTTATAATACTGACACTGACATGTGGAGTTATTATCAAAATGGTTCAGCCAGCAGTAATACACTAACTAGCGGTTTAGGGTATTCTGTTAATCTTTCTGGAGCTTCGGGAGAAGTTTCTTTTACAGGAACATTACGTACTACTGATTTATCATTCAACTTAGATACTAATGGTAACGGCTTTAATTTATTAGGAAATCCTTTTACTTCATATATTAATAGTAATACTTTATTTACCATTAATGATGCAATTTTAGATAGTCAAACATTATGGATTTGGGATCAATCAGCAAATGCTGGAAATGGTGCTTATATTACAAAAGTAGCCGCAGATAATTTTCAAATAGCTCCTGGACAAGGATATTTTGTGCAATCAAATGGAAATATAGGATTATATTATGTTAACGAGAGTTTCCTTAGTCACCAAGGAACAGATACTTTTTCCAGAAATACCAATCCTAAATCAGAAATTCATTTGAATATATCTGACAATACAAATAAAATGCAAGCAAAAATATATTACATTGAAGGAGCTACTGAAGGATTTGACAACGGATTTGACGGTCCTATTTTTAGTGGCAATAGAACAGATCATTTAAATATTTATACTACAGCAGTAAATGGGAACTCTGAAAAAAAATTGGCTATACAATCACTTCCAAATCAAAACTATGAGAATATGGTTATCCCAATAGGAGTTCAAACAAAAAAACAAGGTAATATTGCTATAGCTGCTAATTTAATAAATTTTCCTTCTGGTCTCAATGTATTCATAGAAGATACTGTAAACAACACTTTTGTACAACTAAATCAAGAAAAAGACTCTTATAAAGTTACGCTTCCGTCAAATTACAACTCTTCAAATCGCTTTTTTTTACATACCAGTTATAATACCCTATCTACTCTTGAAAATGCAACTACCAAACCAATTAACATGTTTGTTAATTTGCAAAAAGAATTAGTTATTAAAAATTTAGGAACCAATGAAAACATTCAGCTATCCATATATAACACTATAGGTCAAGAAATTACAAATACATCTTTCAATAATAAAATAACCAATACATTGACATTTAATTTATCAAAATTTACCAACGGGATTTACATGGTGAAACTAGTAAGCAACAATGTAAAAACCAGTAAAAAAATAATTATTAAATAAATAAGTTTTATAATAACATATAAAAACCTTGAATAATGGATAATAATAAGCCTAAAACTAATTCAAATATATCTCGAAAAGAAGCTATAAAAAAAATAAGTAATTATGGAAAATATACAGCGCTAACTGCTTTGGGAACTTACCTTTTATTAACTCCTAAAAAAGCACAAGCACAAAGTCCAGAAAGCCCAGGTGAAGGTTTTTAAATATAAAAAATAATTGAAAAGGGATTAGAAACAATGAGTAAAATTATTAACTACTCATAACCAGCTCTTTTGATAAAGAGCTGGATTTATTTTAAATCAATATAATTGAACTTAAAATAATTTGTAATTATCTATCTATAATTTCAAAAAATTACTTCCATAATTTTAATAACCCAATTTTCAATTTTAATCTAGTAATCCCTACCTTTGAGCTATCAAAAACTAAAAAGTAATCATTTATAATGAGTTCAGAAATAAGAAACCTAGAACCTAAGGTTGTTTGGGAACATTTTGCAGATTTAAATGCTGTACCTCGTCCATCAAAAAAAGAAGAAAGAGTTATTCAATTCATGGTAGATTTTGGTAAAAAACTTAATCTTGAAACTTCTGTAGACAAAGTTGGTAATGTTATTATCCGTAAACCTGCTACAAAGGGAATGGAAGACAAAAAAACAGTTGTGATGCAAAGTCATTTAGATATGGTTCATCAAAAAAATGCAGATACTGATTTTGACTTTGATACTGAAGGCATTAAAATGATTGTAGATGGTGACTGGGTAAAAGCTGAAGGAACTACTTTAGGTGCAGATAATGGTTTAGGAGTTGCAGCTATTATGGCTGTATTATCTTCTACAGATATAGCTCATCCTGCTATTGAAGCTTTATTTACCATAGATGAAGAAACTGGAATGACTGGTGCAATGGGCTTAGAAGGAGGTCTTTTACAAGGTGATATATTATTAAACTTAGATACCGAAGAAGATGATGAAATAGGTATGGGCTGTGCTGGTGGTGTTGATATTACTGCTGCAAGAACTTATACTTTAGAAACAACTCCAGAAAGTACAACTGCATTTGAAATTTCTATTACTGGTTTAAATGGTGGGCATTCAGGAATGGACATTCATAAAGGGTTAGGAAATGCTAACAAAATCATGAATCGTTTGTTATTTGATGGTTTTACTAATTATGGTTTACGTATTTCAGAAATTAATGGAGGTAGCTTACGCAATGCTATTCCTAGAGAAAGCTTTGCTAATGTAGTTATTGATAGTATTTCAAAAGAGCCTTTCTTATTTGAATTAAATGAACAAATAAATAATATTAAAGCTGAATTTGCTAGCTTAGAACCTAGCTTATCTATAGACTTAAAAGAAATTGAAACTCCTGAAAATGTTATGGATTTAGGAGTACAAGAAGGACTTATTAAAGCAATATATACTGCTTTAAATGGAGTATATAGAATGAGTCCTGATATTGAAGGTTTAGTAGAAACTTCAAATAACATTGCACGAGTTATAGTAAAAGAAGGAAGTATTAAAATTGGGTGCTTAACACGTTCTTCTTCTGAAACTAACAAATGGGATTTAGCTAATTCATTACGAGCAGCTTTTGAATTAGCTGGTTTTGAAGTTGAATTTTCTGGAGCATATCCAGGTTGGTTACCAAATATTAATTCAGAAATATTAAAAGTAGTAACTACTTTATACGAGGAGTTACATAATGAAAAACCTCATGTAGCTGCTTGTCATGCTGGATTAGAATGTGGTATTTTAGGTCAAAATTATCCTACTATGGATATGGTATCTTTTGGCCCAAATATTAGAGGAGCACATTCACCTGATGAACGTGCACAAATTTCTTCTACACAAAAATTTTGGAAGTTTTTATTAGAGATTTTAAAGAATACGCCTTCTAAAAACTAAAATAACATATATAAAAGTATAATAAGCCACAACCTTAGTTGTGGTTTTTTTTAGCTACATTTACTAAATGAACTTTTTGGCTCACTTATATCTTTCTAAAAATAATAAAGAAATTATGATTGGTAATTTTATTGCTGATCATATAAAAGGAAATAAATTTTCTCATTATTCTGAAGGTATTCAAAAAGGAATTCTTTTACATAGAAAGATAGATACCTTTACCGATGCTCATGAAATTGTTAGAAAAAGTAAACGTAGATTGCATGAACGCTATGGTCATTATGACGGTGTTATTATAGATATTTTTTACGATCATTTTTTAGCCATTAATTGGAAAAGATATTCACAGATTCCTTTAAGTATTTATGTAAAATCTATATACCAGTTACTTGAAAATAATTTTAGTATTCTACCTGAAAAAACTCAGCATTTACTTCCTTACATGATTAAATACAATTGGTTATATAATTATCAGTTTGCTAAAGGAATACAAGAAGTTCTTAATGGAATGAATAATAGAACACAAGGAAAATCTCAAATGAATCTTGCTACAGAAGACTTATTAATACATTACGATGTTTTTCAGGAAGATTTCTTTTTATTTTTCAAAGAACTTTGTGATTACTGTAATTCTATAAATAGTAACAACTTATAATAATTACCTTTAAAATTCTCTTTTATGAAATATTACCTGTTATGTTTTATTTTATTCTTTTTTTGTTGTAAACCTCAAGTTCAAGATACTACTGGATTAATCGCTGATAAAGCTATGGTTGTTTCTGCTAGAAAAGAAGCTTCTAAAATTGGAGTACAAATATTAAAACAAGGAGGAAATGCTTTTGATGCAATGGTTGCTACACATTTAGCTTTAGCTGTTGCTTACCCTTATGCTGGTAACATAGGTGGTGGTGGCTTTATGGTGTATAGAAAAGAGAGCGGAGAAATTGGATCAATAGATTTTCGTGAAAAAGCACCTCTTAGTGCGCATCGTGATATGTATTTAGACTCTTTAGGCAATGTTATTGAAAATAAAAGTACTTTGGGCGCTACTGCTGTTGGTGTTCCAGGAAGTATTGCTGGAATTTTTGATACTCATGAGAAGTTTGGATTACTTCCTATAAAAGATATTTTACAACCTGTTATTAATTTGGCTAAACGAGGAGTTGTAGTGACTGAAAAACAGGCTAAAAAAATTAAAGAGTACCAACCTCTTTTTGCCAAAGCTAATAAAGATAGTATTCTCTTTATGAAACCATGGAAAAAAGGAGACACTATAAAATATTCTGCCTTAGCTAAAACCTTAACACGAATACAGCAAAATGGTAAAAACGAATTTTACAAAGGAGAAACTGCTAAAAAACTAGCTAAATTCATTCAACAAAACGGCGGGTATGTAACTGAAGAAGATCTAGTTAAGTATCAAACTAAATGGAGAACTCCCGTGACGTTTACGTATGATAATTTAAAAGTGGTTTCAATGGCACCTCCATCAAGTGGCGGAATCTGTTTAGCGGAAATAATGAATGCTATCGAACCATACAACTTACATCAATTAGGTCATAACTCTTTAAAAACAATACAAATTATTACGGAGGCAGAAAGAAGAGCTTATGCAGATAGAGGTTATTTTTTAGGAGATCCTGATTTTGTTACCATTCCTACTCAAAAACTACTAAGTAAAGAATATGCTACTTATAGAATGCAAACCTTTTCCTTTGACAAAGCTACCAAATCTTCGGAAGTTTCTTATGGTAACATTGAGGTGATAGAAAGCGATGAAACTACCCACTACTCCATTATTGATGCTTCAGGAAACGCTGTTTCCGTAACAACCACTATCAATGGTGCTTTTGGATCAAAACTATACTGTTCTGAATTAGGTTTCTTTTTAAACAACGAAATGGACGATTTTAGTAGTAAACCTGGTGTCCCAAATATGTTTGGTTTAGTTGGTGCTAAAGCTAATGAAATAGCTCCTGAAAAACGTATGTTAAGTTCTATGACGCCTACTATTGTGGAGAAAGAAGGTAAACTTTTTATGGTATTAGGAACTCCTGGGGGCTCTACTATTATTACTTCTGTATTACAAACTATTTTAAATGTTCACGAATATAATATGGGAATGCAAGAAGCCGTAAATAAACCTAGATTTCATCATCAATGGTTACCTGATGCTATTCGTATAGAACCTGATGGTTTTTCTAAAAACCTAAAACAAAAATTAAAACAAAAAGGATATATTATTGATGAAACAAAATCACCAATAATAGGAAAGGTAGATGCTATATTGGTACTCCCTAATGGTAAATTAGAAGCTGGTGCTGACCCAAGAGGTGATGATACTGCTTTAGGATATTAACTTCATACTTTTACATACTAATTGTAGTTTTCTTATTAATTGTTTTATCTCATCTAAATTATAAGTTGCAAATCCAATTCTTACACTATTATGCCCTGTATAGAACATATCATATCGTTCATAATTAGGAATGGTTAACTCAAAATCTTTAGCTGCTTCTATAAAACTACTCCATTTGTAATCTTTATGTAAGGTAACCCATACTGCCATTCCTCCCTTAGGAATTGTAAAACTAAAAAATGCTCCACATTGTTCTTGTAAAAGTTGACAGAATAAATCTCTTCTCTTTTTATAAATCCTTATTACTTTTCTTATATGTCTATCTAAATCACCAGATTTAATATATTCTGCAAAAGTAAGTTCAAGCAAAGCATCTCCTTGCCTATCTATAAATCTTCTTAATTTTGCAGCTTCATCTACAAAGGCTTTTGTAGCTATTAAATATCCTATTCTAAATACTGGGGCTACTGTTTTACAAACTGAGCCTATATATATTACATTTCCATTAACATCATGACTAGATAAAGGCAAAATAGGTGCTTGATTATAATTAAAATCATAGTCGTAATCATCTTCTAATATGGCAAAATTGTATGTTTTTGCTATGTTTAACAAGTGAATTCTTCTTTCTGCTGAAAGTGTTACTGTAGTTGGATGATGGTGATGTGAAGTAATATATAATGCTTTTATTTTATAGTTTTTACATAATCTCTCTACTTCATTGGTATCAATACCGTTTTCATCTACTTTTACCGTTAATACTTTAGCTCCTGTATGTTTAAAGGTTATAGTTGCAGAAGGGTAATTGGTTTCACCAATAACTATACATTCATCTTCTTTTAATAACAATTGAGAAGTTAAATAAATCCCCATTTGACTTCCTCTGGTAATTAATAAATTATCTATAGTAATATTAAGACCTCTAGTTTTATTTAAATACGCTACTAGCTCTTTTCTTAAGGTTTCATTTCCATAAGTAGTTCCATAAGAAAGGTGTTCAAAAATTGACTTTTTAGCTGCAATTTTTCTATAAGTTCTACCAATTTCTTCAATTGGTGTCAACCTAGAATCTGATATTCCATCATTTAAATAAGTCCATCCTTTTTTTGATTTAGTAAATGTCTCTCCTAATATCTCTTCTTGATAAAAAGAAAAACTAGTATAATTTTCATCTTTAAAATTAACTTCTTTAAAGTCTTGTTTTTTTAAAACTGGTAAATTTGAGTGTACAAAGGTTCCTTTTTTAGGAACACTTTCTACCCAACCTTGTATATCTAACTCTTCATAACAAGCAACCACCGTTTTTCTATGCACACTCAATAAATCAGCTAAAGCCCTACTTCCAATTAGCTTTGTTCCTTTAGGTAACTTACCATCAGTTATATACTGTATAAACTGATTAGCTAATTGTAAATATAGTGCTTGGTTACTTTGTCTATTTAAATTAAAACTTGTTTTATAAGGAAACATCTGGACTACTATTTGTTTTTATTCTGGACTATAAAGATAGACCATAAAACTAATAAATTTGTGATGAGCAAAAAATAAAAAGATGACACAACAAGAATTAACATCCGCAGAATTTGATAGCTATTACCAAAGATATATTGATAAAGTTGATGCTAAAACTTCATTAATCAATGGTTTTATTGAAGGTAAAACAAATGTTATCCGCTTTTTTAATACTATTCCTAAAGATAAACTACTCTTTAAATACAAAATAGATAAATGGACTATTAAAGAGGTTTTTCAACATATAATAGATACGGAAAGAATATTTATGCATCGTTGTTTTAGAATAGCTAGAAGAGACACTACTTCATTATCTGGATTTGACCAAAACATATATATAATTCCTTCAAGAGCTAATGAAAAATCAATAGAAAGTCTATTAGAAGAATTTACCCTAAATAGAGAACACAGTATTAATCTATTAAAAAGTTTTACTGATGAGGATTTAAAGTTTATTGGAAATTCTAATGGTGGAAAAATGTCTGCAAGAGCTGCAGCTTATACAATTATTGGTCATGATTTATGGCATATGGAAGTTATTAAAGATAAGTATTTAACATGTTAGAAATAAGACCTAATTGTGAACATTGTAATAAAGATTTACCTAATGCTTCTTCTGAAGCGATGATTTGTTCTTTTGAATGTACTTATTGCCAAGAATGTGCCTTAGAATTATTCAAAAATATTTGTCCTAGCTGTGGCGGTAATTTTGTAAAAAGACCAATTAGACCTTATGAGATGATAAAAAAATATCCAGCTTCAACAAAAAGAATTTTCTTTCCTAAAAAGCTAGATGAATTTCAAACGATGTTGAACAAATATTTAATGATAAAACCTGAAAACAGATAAAATGATTACAATAAAATTGGCTAGCATAACTGATAGTGAAATTTTGGCTTTATTAGGTCGAATTACCTATACAGAATCGCATGGTGAATATATTGAAAATAAAAACCACCTATTTACCTATAATAATAATGCTTTTGATATAGAAAAAATTAAAAAGCAACTGGATGATGCCAACAACATTTTTTATATTATTTACGTTAATGGCTTCCCTGCTGGTTATTCTAAATTAGTATTAGAATGCAATTTTAAGACTATGAAAACCGCTAGAAATTGTAGATTAGAAAGATTATACATTTTACAAGAATTTCTTCCTTTAAAACTGGGTAAACTATTATTTAATAAAGTGGTATCAAAGGCAAAAAAATTAGAATATGAAACCCTATGGCTTTCTGTTTATATAAAAAACGATAGAGCTATAAAATTTTATACAAAAAATGAATTTATCAATATTGGAAGTTTAACCTTTCAAGTTGATGAAACTGGATACGAAAATCATGTATTAGCAAAAAAATTATAATATAATATGGAAGAATTTAACAAATCAAAACTAAATAGAGTTAAAAGAGGTGCCAATAGGGCTGTGTACAACAAAGAAGAAATTAATCAAATTTTAGACACTGGTTTTATAGGTTATGTAAGTTACACCTATGAAAACATGCCTATTACTGTACCTATGGCCTATGGTAGAAAAGGGAATAAAATATATCTTCATGGTTCACAAGCCAATAGAATGCTTTTATCATTATTAAAATCAGGAAAAGCTAGTATGACAGTTATGCATTTAGATGCCTTGGTATTAGCTAAGTCCGGTTTTCATCACTCAGTAAATTATCGCTCTACTACAGTTTTTGGTTCTGTAAAGAATATAGAAAATGATAATGAGAAAACTTCTATATTAAAACTCATTATGGATCATATGATGAAAGGAAGATGGGAAGCTTTAAGAGTTATGAACGAAAAAGAGTTAAATAGAACTTTAGTTGTTGAAATCACTATTGAAACGGCATCTGCTAAAGTTAGAGCTGAAGGAGTTAATGATGAGCCTGAAGACGAAAGCTTACCTATTTGGGCCGGATTAGTACCTATTAAACAAGTTAGTTTACCTGCAATCTCTGATGGTAAATTATCAAAAGATGTAGCTATTCCTAAACATGTACTTGATTATATAGAAGATAATAGATTATAAAAAAACAAAAACTGTGGTTCAATTACACAGTTTTTGTTTTATTCTTGAATAATATTTTCAATTTTACGTTAACATTCCTCCATCAACA
The DNA here is from genome assembly GCF_964036645.1 of Tenacibaculum sp. 190524A02b. Lineage (NCBI taxonomy): Bacteria > Pseudomonadati > Bacteroidota > Flavobacteriia > Flavobacteriales > Flavobacteriaceae > Tenacibaculum > Tenacibaculum vairaonense. The sequence goes on from NZ_OZ038525.1 coordinate 1,362,466, forward strand.
GACAAAGTTTGTCCTGTAATGTAAGAACTCATATCTGATGCTAAGAATACACATGCATCTGCAATATCTTTAGGACTCCCTCCTCTTTTTAAAGGAATTTCATTTCTCCATCCTTCAACTACTTTTTCATCTAATTTAGCTGTCATTTCAGTTTCAATAAAACCTGGAGCAACTACATTACTACGAATATTTCTTGATCCTAACTCTAATGCTACTGATTTAGAAAAACCTAAAATTCCAGCTTTAGAAGCTGCATAATTAGCTTGCCCTGCATTTCCTTTTAAACCAACAACAGAACTCATATTAATAATTGAACCTGCTCTTTGTTTCATCATCGGACGTACTACAGCTTTTGTTAAATTGAATACAGACTTTAAATTTACTTCAATAACCTTGTCAAAATCATCTTCAGAAATACGCATTAACAAGTTATCTTTAGTAATTCCTGCATTGTTTATTAAAACATCAATAGTACCAAATTCTTCTAATACAGACTTAGCCAAATCTTGCGCTGCATCAAACTCAGCTGCATTTGATTGGTACCCTTTAGCTTGAACACCTAACTCTTTTAACTCTTTTTCTAATTCATTAGCTGCTTCTACAGATGAATTGTATGTAAATGCTACATTACAACCTTGCTTTGCAAACTCTGTAGCTATTCCTCTACCAATTCCTCTGGTAGCTCCTGTTATAATCGCTGTTTTATTCTCTAAAAGTTTCATTTATTAGCTGTTTATGGATGACAAATATAGTATAATAGTCTTTAAATTTTACTATAAAAAATTCATAAACACTAGAATACTATAAACAAAAAACTCGTGGGAAGTTAATCTCCACGAGTTCAATTTTTAAAGGTGTTAACTACTTTATTGTTTTACTTCTTTTTTATCTATATAATTAAACAAGTAATCAACATCCATTTCTTTTATTTTCCCTAATTTTTGTAATGATTTTACATCTAGATCCTTCTTATTACCAATAACCATTACATTATACGATTCTCCTTTAATATTATTATCAAAGAAACCTTTTAAATCTTTAATAGTCATACCTTTAATCGTATTATACATTTCTTCACGGTTATCATTTTCAATACCTAGTTTTTTCAATCTTTCATAAGACCAAAAAATATTAGATTTAGTAATTCGTTCCGCAGCTATTTTCTTTAACGTGGCCTCTTTTGCTGCATTAAATTGCTTTTCAGCCTCAGGCATATCATTCATTAAATCCATCATAGCATCAACAGCTTGTGATAATTTATTAGCTTGTGTGCCTACATATGCATAAATATAATTTGGATCATCTTTTTTACGCGCATTACTATAGCCTGCAAAAGCTGAGTAAGCTAAAGATTTACTTTCTCTAATTTCTTGAAAAACGATAGAAGATAAACCACTTCCAAAATAAGTATTAAACAATCTTGATGTAGCTAAATTCTTTGGGTCAAAAGGCTTTCCTTTAGCTAAAAATAGCATTTCTGTTTGCACCATATCATAATTTGTAAAGAATACATTACCACCTGTTTCTGTACGTGTATATTCTTTAGCTTTAGGATATTCTTTTAATTCTCCGTAAATTTTATGATGTTGATTTAATGCTTTTACTGCGCCATCTACATCCTTTCCATAATAGAAAACACGTTGTTTGTAATTTTTCATATCTTTTACAATAGCCACTAACTCTTCTGGATTAACCTCTTTCAACTCATCAATTTGCATAATATCTCTTAAACGAGAGTTCTCTCCATATCTTCCATACTCCATTAAACCTCCCCAAAGAATATTTCCTTTTTGTGTTTTTCCATCTTGGCGTCCTTTATAAATTTTCTCAACATATTTATCATACGCTCCTTGGTCTGCCTTAGCATTATCCCAAAGGTGTTCTAATAGCTCTAAACCTTTTGGTAAATGATCTTTCAACCCTCTTAAACCTACATATGTTTTATCATCTTGTGCACTCACATAGTAATCAATACCTAACTTATAGAATTCTTTTTTTATTTCTTCCGCAGAGTACTTTTCTGTTCCTAAATATTCTAAGTACCCAGCAGCTAAGCTTAACTTTTTATTATTATCTTTCCCCATATCAAAAATGATATTTAAATCAAAAAGATCATTTTTCTCATTTAAAATATAAGAAACATTGATATCATTTGCTGTCTTTGTCTTTTTAATAGCAGACTTATAATCAACAAACTTTGGCTGTAATGGTTCGGATTCAACTTTATTAAAAGTTTTTAAATATTCTGAGCTTTTATCTCTATTTAGTTTTACTGGAGTAATTTCAGGATTTTCAACTTTAACTATACTTTTATCTTCTCCTTTTCTCTTATAAGTAACAACATAATTGTTTTTATAAAACTTATTAGCAAAATTAACCAATTCTTGCTTTGTTATCTTTTTTAAGTCTTCTAAAAACCTTACTTGATCTTCCCATTTTCTGTGGTGAATAAAAGCATTATAATAAGCTCCTGCTAATGCTGTATTATTTTCATACTCTCGTGTTTGACTTAATTTTAAATCATTTATAACAGCTTGTAACATCCATTCGTCAAATTCTCCTTTCTTTAATTTTTCTATTTCCCCTAATAATAAATCTTTTACTTCATCTAAAGTTTGACCAGATTTAGGGCTTCCCGAAAAATTATGGTATCCGTAATCATTTAAAAATGTAGGAGAACAACCAGCTCTTTGAACTGCTTGTTTTTGGTTTAGGTTTAAATCTATTAATCCTGCATTCCCATTGGTTAAAATCATATCACAAAGTGTAACATACTTCTCTTCTTCTGTATTAATTCCACCAGATCTATAAGCTAACGATATATTTTCTGCAGTAGGTCCAAAAACTTCTTTAATAATAGGTGCAGTAATTGGTTGCTCTTTTGGTAAAACCGGATGTTCTAATTCTTTCTTTTCTAATTTACCAAAAGTAGCATCTACTTTTTTAATAGTAGCTTCAAAATCTATATCACCAACTAAAACAACTGCTATATTATTAGGTACATAATACTTATTAAAGTAATTATGAATATCTATCATTGAAGGGTTTTTTAAATGTTCCCCTGTACCAATAGTTGTTTGCTGTCCATAAGGATGATTAGGAAATAATCCATCTAACATAGCAGCATAACGCTTTCTATAATCATTATCTTGTCCTCTATTAAACTCTTCAAAAACAGCTTCTAATTCCGTATGAAAAAGACGTAGCACTAAAGTACTAAAACGCTCAGCTTCTAAATCTAGCCATTTATTTAGCTCATTAGCTGGTATTTTATTCTTATATACTGTTTCCTCAAACCAAGTATGTGCATTGGTTCCTGTAGCTCCTAATGATGCCGTCATTTTATCATACTCATTAGCTACAGAAAAATTTGAAGCTTCTAAAGAAACCTTATCTATTTCTTTATATAGTTCTTTCTTTTTCTCTGGGTTTTCTTCTGTTCTGTGTTGCTCATACAATGCAGTAATTTTATCTAAATACTCCTTCTCTTTCTCCCAATCTAAAGTTCCAATTTTATGAGTTCCTTTAAATACCATGTGCTCTAAATAGTGAGCTAAACCTGTAGAGTTTTTAGGATCATAGTTTGAACCAGCTCTAACCGCTATGTAGGTTTGAATTTTAGGCTCATCTGTGTTTTTACTCAAATACACCTTTAATCCATTTTTTAACGTGTATAAACGAAGTCCAGTAGGATCATTAGTAACTATTTCATAAGAAAACCCATTAGGGTCTGTTTTTTGTTCGGTCTTCACTTCATTTTTACTTGAAGTAGAAGATTCTTTACAGCTTACTACAGTTAAAAATAACATGCTAATAAGCAGTAATTTATACTTTATCATAATATGTAATGTTTGATTAAAATAAAAAATCCGTTGAATTTACGAATTCAACGGATTTTATTAGGTTAAATTATGAAAATTTAACAATACTTTGTATTATTTATGCTAAAACCTTAGCTACAGTTTCACCAATTTTAGCTGGAGAATCAACTACATGTACTCCATTTTCTGCTAATATTTTCATTTTAGCTTGAGCAGTATCATCAGCTCCACCTACAATTGCTCCAGCGTGTCCCATTGTTCTTCCTGCTGGTGCAGTTTGACCTGCAATAAATCCAACAACAGGTTTACGATTTCCATCTGCTTTGATCCAACGAGCTGCTTCAGCTTCTAAGTTTCCACCTATTTCACCGATCATAACAATTGCTTCAGTCTCATCGTCATTCATTAATAACTCAACTGCCTCTTTAGTAGTAGTTCCAATAATTGGATCTCCTCCAATACCAATAGCTGTAGTAATTCCGTAACCTTGTTTCACAACTTGATCAGCTGCTTCATAAGTTAAAGTTCCAGATTTAGATACAATACCTACTTTTCCTTTTTTGAAAATAAAACCTGGCATAATACCAACCTTTGCTTCATCTGGAGTAATAACTCCTGGACAGTTAGGACCAACTAAAGTACAATCTTCTAACGCATCAATATAAGCTTTTACTTTTACCATATCAGCAGTAGGAATTCCTTCTGTAATACAAATGATTACTTTTATTCCTGCTTCTGCTGATTCCATAATAGCGTCAGCTGCGAATGCTGGTGGAACGAAAATAATAGAAGTATCTGCTCCAGCCTTATTTACAGCCTCATCAACTGTATTAAAAACTGGCTTTCCTAAATGTTCTTGTCCACCTTTTCCTGGTGTAACACCTCCAACTATGTTAGTTCCGTAATCAATCATTTGACCTGCATGGAAAGTTCCTTCACTACCAGTAAAGCCTTGTACTATAATTTTTGAATCTTTATTTACTAAAACACTCATTGGTTTGTTTTTTATATTTTTAAAAAGTCAGACAAAAATAATCTTTTAATTGACTTTTCACAATTAATTTTATGTTACTTTTTATCTTTATTGGTTGCATTTTTTAAATAAACAACCTCTCTTAATGTTTGTCTATATTCTCTTTGAGGAGTTCCAAAGTAAGTAGCTTTTTTCAAGTTCTTTGTAACACCTGTTTGTGCCATCAAAACGGTACCTTTTTCAATTGTTAATCCACTAATAATACCAACTTGCCCCCAAATTGTTACTTCATCTTCAATAACATTACATCCTGCAATTCCTGTTTGAGCTGCTACCAAACATTTTTTTCCAATATAAGTGTCATGCCCTATATGAACTTGATTATCTATTTTTGTTCCTTTACCTATAATAGTATCTCCAGTTACTCCTCTATCTATTGTACAAGAAGCTCCAAGCTCTACATCATCTTCAAGAACAACCCTTCCTCCCGAGATTAACTTATCAAATCCTTCTGCTCTATTTTTATAATAAAACGCATCACTTCCTAAAACAGAGTTTGAGTGTATAATTACATTATCTCCAATCACACAGTTGTTATTAATACTAACATTTGCATGTATAAGACAATTCTTACCTATAACTACATTTTCTCCAACAAAGACATTAGGTTGAATAATTGTATTCTCTCCAATGATTGCTGTATTTGAAATACTTTCTTTTGATGCTATAAATGGATTAAAGTGATTTGTTAATGTATTAAAATCTCTAAAAGGATCATCTGATATTAACAAAGACTTACCTTCTGGACAATCTACTTTTTTATTTATGAGTACAGTTGTAGCTTTAGATTGTAATGCTTTATCATAATACTTAGGGTGATCTACAAAAACAATATCACCTTTTTCTACTACATGTATTTCATTTATTCCAGTTATTGGAAAGTCTTCAGCTCCCACAAATTCAACATTTAGAAGGGAGGCAATGGTTTTTAGTGTTTGCGGTTGTTTGAATTTCATGTAAAAACAAAATTCCCGCTTTGTGCGGGAATTACTTTTTTATTATTCCTTGATACGTTCTGTATAAGCTCCTTTTTCTGTATCTATTTTAATTTTATCTCCTTCATTAATGAACAAAGGAACATTAATTCTAGCTCCAGTTTCAACTGTTGCTGGCTTGGTAGCATTAGTAGCTGTATTACCTTTTACACCAGGTTCAGTATGTGTTACTTCTAAAATAACATGTGAAGGCATCTCTACTGATAAAGGTAATCCATCTTCTGTATTAATTAATACAGTTACTATCTCTCCTTCTTTCATTAAATCAGGTGCATCTAATACTGATCTTTGTAATGTTATTTGGTTATAGTCTTCAGTATTCATGAAGTGATAACTATCCCCTTCTGGATACAAGTATTGAAACTTATGAGTTTCTACACGAACATCTTCTATTTTATGCCCTGCAGAAAATGTATTATCTATTACTTTTCCTGACGTTACACTTTTTAATTTAGTTCTAACAAATGCTGGACCTTTACCAGGTTTTACATGTAAAAATTCAATAATTTTAAATATATCGTGGTTGTATTTAATACATAATCCTTTTTTAATGTCTGAAGTTGTTGCCATTTTTAATTTAAATGTTTTTATTAATAATTAAACTCCCTAATTTCAAGGTTTAGTTAGCTTTAAAATATCCTTTCATTATTCCTCTATGAGAATCTTTTATAAACTGTAGAATTTCATCTCTCTCTGGAGTAGCTTCCATTTCAGCTTCAATTATTTCTACAGCTTGTGTATTATTATAATTTTTTTGATATAAAATTCTATAAACATTTTGAATTTCCCTAATTTTTTCTGTTGAAAAACCTCTTCTTCTTAATCCTACAGAATTAATACCAACATATGATAACGGTTCACGTGCAGCTTTTACATATGGAGGTACGTCTTTACGAACTAAAGACCCTCCTGTAACAAATGCATGATTACCTACAGAAGCAAATTGATGAACAGCAACCATACCCGCCAATACTACATTATCACCAACAGTTACATGCCCTGCTAGTGTAGTATTATTAGAAAAAATACAATTATTTCCAACAATACAATCATGTGCAATATGACTATATGCCATTACTAAACAATTATCTCCTATAATTGTTTTCATTCTATCTACTGTTCCTCTATTTATAGTTACACATTCTCTTATTGTAACGTTATCACCTATAATAACAGTAGTTTCTTCATCATTAAACTTCAAGTCTTGTGGTATCGCTGAAATTACCGAGCCAGGAAAAATTCTACAATTTTTCCCTATTCGAGCACCTTCCATAATTGTTACATTAGAACCTATCCACGTACCTGAACCTATTTCTACGTTCGCATGAATTGTTGTAAATGGTTCAATAACTACATTTCTAGCTATTTTTGCTTGTGGATGAACGTAAGCTAAAGGTTGATTCATAATTATTTAACTTTTGATATTTGCGCCATAAGCTCAGCTTCACAAACTAACTTCCCATTAGCATAAGCATAAGCTTGCATGTGTGCAATTCCTCTTCTTATTGGTGTTATTAACTCACTTTTAAAAATTAAAGTGTCACCTGGTAAAACCTTTTGTTTAAATTTAACATTATCTATTTTCATAAAGTAAGTTAAATAATTTTCAGGATCCGGCACTGTGCTTAATACTAAAATTCCTCCACATTGCGCCATAGCTTCAACTTGTAACACACCTGGCATTACTGGTGCTCCTGGAAAATGCCCAACAAAAAAATCTTCATTCATTGTAACATTCTTCATTCCTACAACATGTTTATCGCTAAGTTCCAAAATCCTATCAACTAACAAAAAAGGAGGTCTATGAGGTAGGATACTCATTATTTTATGTATATCCATCAAAGGTTCCTCATTTAAATCATAAACAGGAACATTGTTTCTCTTCTCTTGCTTAATAATTTTAGCCAGTTTTTTTGCAAAAAGTGTGTTAACTAAATGTCCTGGTTTATTAGCTATTACTTTCCCTCTTATTTTAGTACCTACCAACGCTAAATCACCAACTACATCTAATAATTTATGTCTTGCTGCTTCATTAGCCCAATGCAAAGTTAAATTATCCAAAATACCATTTGGTTTAACCGCTATATTTTCTTTCTTAAATGCCTTCTTTAATTTTACCATAGTTTCATCAGATAATTCTTTATCCACATATACTATAGCATTATTTAAATCTCCTCCTTTGATAAGATCATTCTCTAATAACATTTCAATTTCATGCAAAAAACTAAAAGTTCTTGCAGCTGAAATCTCTTCTTTAAAGTCTGATATTGTATTTAATGTTGCATTTTGAGTTCCTAATATCTTCGTTCCAAAATCAACCATTGTTGTTACTTGGTACTCATCAGAAGGCATTAAAATAATTTCACTTCCTGTAGATTCATCTTTATAAGTAATTATTTCTTTTACTACATACTCTTCTACTTCTGCTTCTTGCTCTACTATTTCAGCTTTTTCCAAAGCTTCTACAAAAAACTTTGATGAACCATCCATTATTGGTGGCTCAGAAGCATTTACTTCTATAATTAAATTATCAATCCCAAGACCAACAGCAGCTGCTAAAACATGTTCAGAAGTTTGTATTTGAACTCCTTTCTTTTCAAGGTTTGTTCCTCTTTGGGTATTTGTTACAAATTCAGCTCTTGCTTCAATTGTTGGCATACCTTCTAAATCAACTCGTACAAATGCATAACCATTATTAACTGGCGCTGGTTTAAAAGTCATACTCACTTCATTACCAGTATGTAAACCCACACCTGATAATGTTACTTCATTTTTTATTGTTGTTTGATTTTTACTCATTTTTTTTCTTTTGAGTATTCAACTCTTTTTCAAGTTTATGAATTGTTGTTGCTATGTTTGGTAAATTTTTAAAGTGCACATAGGATTTATTGTAATCAGAGTAACTAAAAGCTGGTGTTCCTTGAACTACATCTCCATCTTTTAAACTCCTACCTATTCCTGATTGCGCTTGAATTTTAACATTGTTTCCTATTATTATATGACCTACAATTCCTACTTGACCTCCAATCATACAATGTTCTCCAATCTTTGTAGATCCTGCTATTCCTGTTTGAGACGCAATAACCGTATGTTTTCCTATTTCAACATTATGAGCTATCTGGATTTGATTATCTAGCTTTACACCTTCCCTTATAATTGTTGATCCTAAAGTAGCTCTATCTATAGTAGAATTTGCACCTATATCAACATTATCTTCAATAATAACATTTCCTATTTGAGGTACCGCTTTATAAATTCCACTTTCATCTGGAGCAAAACCAAATCCATCAGAACCAATTACACAGCCTGAATGAATTTTACAATTTATTCCTATTACTGATTCTGAATATATTTTTACACCTGAAAAAATAACACAGTTATCACCAATAACCACATTATCTCCAATATAAGAGTTAGGATAAATTTTCACATTATTTCCTATAGTTACATTTTCTCCTATATATACATAAGCTCCTATATATTCATTTTCACCTATTTTAGATGAACTGGCTAAAAAGTGTGGTTCTTCTCTTCCTGTTTTATTATTCTTTACTTCATTATAAAAAGCTAATAATTTTGAAAAAGATTTATAAGCATCATCTACCTTTATTAAAGTTGTTTCAATTTCTTTATCTGGTATAAAGCTCTTATTTACAATAGCTATACTTGCTTTTGTTGAATATATATATGAATTGTATTTCGGGTTTGATAAAAAAGTTAACGATCCTTCCTCACCTTCTTCTATTTTAGATAGTTTAGATACTTCTACTTCCGGATTTCCAACAATCTCTCCTTCTAAAATTTCGGCTATTTGCTCTGCTTTAAATTTCATTAAACGCAAAAGTAATTATTTTTGTTCAATTACCCATTTGCATTTTACACTAACATGTTTTTAGGGTAACATATATAATATTTTATTACAGGTTTTGTTAAGGTTTGCACGTTTAGTTGATCTGACGCTTTGGCAACATCCTTAAGCTTACCTTTTTTAGTATAGATCATAATCGGTTTTTCTTTAAAATAGGCTTGGTTTTTAATGCTATCAGAGAAAATAAAATAGTTCAAATACTCTCCTTTTAAATTTATTTTTTTCTTTACCTTCTTAGTTACCTTAGCAATGTATTTATCAGTAAAAGGTTTATCTTGAATTTCAATTTTCAACAACTTTCTATTGATTATCATCTTTGCTAAATTTGACAATACAAAATCTTCATGGTTTATCCACTCTTTTATAGCCAATAACACATCATAATCATCTAATCTTGAAAAGGTTTCTAGAGTTTCATTAGTAAAATTGGATGTAGTGATAGTATTGTATAAAAAATATTTTAATGCTTTACTAGCAAAAAGTTCTACCTCATTTGATGCCAATTCTTTAGCTCTTTTTAAAAGATTTACTAAAATACTTTCTGCTACTAACCCTGTTTTATGCAAATATACTTGCCAATACATTAAACGTCTTGCTATAATAAACTTTTCAACAGAATAGATACCTTTTTGTTCAATAACCAATTCATCATTTATCACATTCATCATAGCTATAAGTCTATCTGAAGATATATTCCCTTCCGCTACTCCCGTATAAAAGCTATCTCTTTTTAAATAATCTAACCTATCAATATCTAGTTGACTAGAAATTAATTGGTATAAAAATTTCCTATGATATTTCCCTTCAAAAACTTCAATGGCTAAGTTTAACTTCCCTTCAAACTCTTCATTAAGCGCTTTCATAAATTTTAATGAGATTTCTTCATGGGTTATTCCATTAACAATACTGTGTTCTAATGCATGAGAAAAAGCACCGTGCCCAATATCATGTAATAAAATAGCAATACATACTGCATTTTCTTCTTCTTCGGAAATATCAACATTTTTAACTCTTAAAGTCTGTATGGCTTTTTGCATTAAGTGCATACACCCAATAGCATGATGAAAACGTGTGTGGTTAGCTCCAGGATACACTAAATTAGATAAGCCCATTTGTGTAACCCTTCTTAATCTCTGAAAATAAGGGTGCTCAATAATATCAAATATTAAAGTATTAGGAATGGAAATAAACCCATAAATAGGATCATTTAATATTTTAAGTTTGTTAGTTGGTATGTTTTTCAAAATACAAAAGCTTCAATTTTAAACAAAAGAATCATATTTTATTAATAAAACCAAATAACAAATAACTTAATTAACGTATTTTTAGCGTTTATAAATGCAACAAAACATCTTTTTAACGTTAATTTTATCATAGACATTAAAAAATTATATACGAAATATGGAAATACTTTGGGTAGATGATGAAATAGAGTTATTAAAGCCTCATATTTTATTTTTGGAACAAAAAAACTATACCGTTACTTCTTGTACCAATGGTGCGGATGCTATAGACTTAGTTAATGATAAAAACTTTGATATTGTTTTTCTTGATGAAAATATGCCTGGAATAACTGGTTTAGAAACTCTTTCTGAAATAAAACAAATAAATGCGAACCTTCCTATTGTAATGATTACTAAAAGTGAAGAGGAGTACATTATGGAAGAAGCTATAGGCTCCAAAATAGCTGATTATTTAATTAAGCCTGTAAACCCTAATCAAATACTCCTAAGTTTAAAGAAAAACTTAGATCATTCTAGATTAGTATCAGAAAAAACTACCTCAAACTACCAACAAGAGTTTAGAAAAATAGCCATGGATTTAGCTATGGTAAACTCTTATGAAGATTGGGTAGATATGTATAAAAAACTTGTTCATTGGGAGCTTGAATTAGAAAATATAAACGATACTGGGATGTTAGAGATTTTAGAGTCTCAAAAAATAGAAGCTAATACTCAGTTTTTTAAATTTGTAAAGAAAAATTATCAAGATTGGCTAACTAGTGATGATAAACCAACGTTTTCACACACCCTTTTTAAAGACTATGTTATTCCTAATTTGAACAAAAATCAAGGAGTTTTATGGGTTGTAATTGATAATTTAAGATATGATCAATACAGAGTACTAGAGCCAATTATAAACAACTACTATAAGAAAGAGGAAGAACATTCTTATTATAGTATTTTACCAACAGCTACTCAATATGCCAGAAATGCTATCTTCTCTGGATTAATGCCTTCTGAAATGGAAAAAATGTATCCTAAATTTTGGAAGAATGATACTGATGAAGGTGGAAAAAATTTATATGAAGCTGACTTTTTAGCTTCTCAAATAAAACGTTTAGGGCTCCAAATAAATCATGAATATTACAAAATCACTTCTTTAAAAAATGGTAAAGATCTAGCCGAAAACTTTAATGCCACAAAGCAAAATGACCTTACTGTTGTGGTATATAATTTTGTAGACATGCTTTCACATGCTAAAACAGAAATGGAGGTTATAAAAGAATTGGCTGGTGATGATAAAGCCTACAGATCATTAACTGTTAGTTGGTTTAAGAACTCACCGCTATATGATATTATTCAAAAAGCACAAAAATTAGGTCAAAAGCTAATCATTACAACAGATCATGGTACTATTAACTGTAAAACCCCTACTAAAGTTATAGGTGATAAAAATATTAGTGCCAACCTACGCTATAAAACAGGTAGAAGCTTAAGTTTTGAAGACAAAGATGTTTATGCTGTAAAAAATCCTAAGGACATTTTTCTTCCTTCGGTATCTATAAATAGTCCTTTTATTTTTACTAAAGAAGATATGTTTTTTGCATATCCAAATAATTACAATCATTTTGTAAAATACTATAAGAACACTTATCAACATGGAGGTATTTCACTAGAAGAAATGATTATTCCTTGTAGTGTTTATTTACCAAAATAAGTATGAAGATATTTTTTACATTTTATCTTCTTTTTACAGTTACATTACTAGGTTTCTCACAAAATTTTGGTAAAAAACTTAGTAGTGCAGCTATTGCCTTAACTAAAAACAAGGTTACTTATGACCCTAGTTATTTTTCCATTTCTTACCCCAATGGTGATATCCCTAAAGACAAAGGAGTTTGTACTGATGTTGTTATTAGAGCATATAGAAAACTTGGAATTGATTTACAAAAGGAAGTACATGAAGACATGCGTAAAAACTTTCCCTTGTACCCTAAAATTTGGGGATTAAAAACTACTGATAAAAATATAGATCATAGACGTGTTCCGAACTTAATGACCTTTTTTAAAAGAAAAGGATTCACAAAAAATAATAGCTTAATTCCAAATGAATATAAACCAGGCGATATTGTTTGTTGGAATTTACATGGAGGAGTTACACATATTGGAATTGTAGTAGATCAAAAATCTAATGATAACAAACGTTATTTAATAGCTCATAATATTGGAGCTGGTCAGGTTATAGAAGACTGCTTATTTAAATTTAAAATAATCGGTCATTATACATATAAAAACTAAAATTTCTTTACCTTTTTAAAGTTATTTATTTTTGCTACTATGAATGAAAATTACTCTTTAAACGAGCTTCCTGTTATTGCTCAAAAACTAATTGAGCATGCTAAGCATAAAGTTTTACTTTTTAATGGAGAAATGGGAGTTGGTAAAACAACCCTAATTAAAGAAATATGCAAAACTTTAGGCGTAGAAGATATTGCCAATTCTCCTACTTTTTCATTAGTAAATGAATATAAAACCTCAAATAATGAAACTGTTTATCATTTTGATTTTTACAGAATAGATAATGAAGAAGAGGCATATGATATGGGTATTGAAGACTATTTATATAGTAATCATTGGTGTTTAATTGAATGGCCTGAAAATATTAAAAATTTATTACCTTTAGAAGCTGTTACTATCAATCTTACTTTGTTAGAAAACAACAGTCGTAACATTCAAACTAAAACAAACTAATTTTAATGAGCTCAATTTCTTTACCTTTTACTAAAGAACAACTAATGCCGCAACCTGAAATGCTTGAGATTAAAAAGCAAAAGGGAGAATTATTTATCGGCTTACCTAAGGAAACACATTTTGAAGAAAAACGTATTAGTCTAAGTCCAGATGCCGTTTCTGCTTTGGTTGCTCATGGTCATAGGGTAGTTATTGAAGCTGGAGCTGGTGAAGGTGCTCATTATTCTGACAAAGAATACTCTGATGCAGGAGCTAAAATTTCATATAACATAAAAGAAGTGTTTTCTTGTAATATAGTTTTAAAAGTTGAACCACCTTCTCTTGATGAAATTAAAATGCTTGTACCTCAAGCTGTATTAATTTCTGCTTTACAGTTAAAAACTCAAGATAAAAAATATTTTGAAGCCTTAGCTAAAAAACGAATTACAGCTATTGCTTTTGATTATATAAAAGATGAACATAGTGTTTACCCTATAGTTAAATCTTTAAGTGAAATTGCAGGAATTGCTTCTATGCATATTGCTGCTGAATTTATGACTACTGCTAATGGAGGAAATGGTTTATTATTAGGAAACATTGGAGGAGTCCCTCCTAGTAATGTGGTTATTATTGGTGCAGGAACGGTTGGAGAGTTTGCTGCCAAATCAGCTGTAGGACTTGGAGCTAGAGTTAAAGTTTTTGATAATTCAATCACAAAATTACGAAAACTTCAAAGCTGTATACATGCTCCTATTTATACTTCTACTATTCAACCAAAAACATTAGCCAAGGCTTTAATGCGCTGTGATGTTGCTATTGGTGCTTTAAGAGGTAAAGATCGTTCTCCAGTTGTCGTAACTGAAGGAATGATTGACCAAATGAAAAAAGGTGCTGTAATAGTTGACGTAAGTATTGATAGAGGTGGATGTTTTGAAACTTCTCAAGTAACCACTCATAGTAAACCTACATTTACACATGATAATGGCGTTATACATTATTGCGTACCAAACATCCCTTCAAGATATGCTAGAACCGCCTCTGTTTCAATAAGCAACATATTCACTCCTTATTTATTACAAATAGCAGAAGAAGGTGGCTTTGAACAAGCTGCAAGATTTGATAAAAGCTTGAGAAATGGCATGTATTTTTATCATGGAATTTTAACTAATAAAACTGTAGCTGACTGGTTTGATTTACCTTATAGAGATATTAATTTGTTAATACTATAAAAACTGTTACTACTCAACTTTATAGTTATCTAGTTTATAAAAAACAAAAGATAATAAAACCACTTACTATAAGATAATTAATTACCTTTAGAGTGGTTTTATTGTATTTTATAGCTAGGTAAACTAAACTCAAAAGCACTTCCTTTATTAATAAAACTATTTACTTTTATATCTGTTTTATGTAATTCCATAATCTTTTTAACAATAGCTAAACCTAAACCAACTCCTTCTTCTTTATGAGTTAAAGTTGTTTGCGTTTGAGTGTTTCTATTAAATATTAATTCTTGATCATGTTTTTCAATACCTGGCCCCGTATCCTTTATTCTAATAATTACTTTTTCTAAATTATTTGATAAACCTATAGTTATCTGCCCATTTTTAGGGGTAAATTTTATAGCGTTATCTAGAATGTTTTGTAGTGCTCTTTCTATTAAACCACTATCAGCAATTACAGGAGGAACAGGTTTTTCTACATCAATAAACAAACAAATATTCTTCTTTTTTGCCAAAATCTCATAACGTTCTTTTAAATCCCATACTAAATCAGATATATAAAAAGGTTCTTCATGCACTTCTATTTGCTTAGTTTCTAATTTAGAATACTCAAATAACTGATTAACTAAATTAGAAAGATAGCAGGCACTTTTTTCAATAATATTTATAAACTCTTTTCTATCGTTAGCATCAATATTATGTTCTTTTATTTTCAAAGTTTCTACATACCCTCTAATAGCCGTTAAAGGAGTTCTTAAATCATGAGAAACGTTAGCTATTAACTCTTTTCTAAACTTATTAACCGTTTCTATTTCTTTAATATTTTCAGCAATAGTCTGTGCCATATTGTTATAAGTGACTGCTAAAACAGATAAATCAGATTCATATGGGTTTGGTATTCTACTACAATACTCCCCTTCTTTAAATTTATTTACATAGTATATTATTGACCTAAGACACCTTGTTAAATACCAAATACTTAACCACCCCATTAAAACTGCGAACAGCATGGTTAACAAAGTTCCTCTAACGCCTAACTTCACAAAATATTCTGAAAAAAGTGCTTCACAAATTTCTTCAAATTTTTGACTTGCTAAAATAATATAGATATAACCCTTTTTTCCATCTTTCTCAAATGATGCTGCTGAAAATATCTTTTTATTTCCAGCAATCCTAGGGTCATCACCTAAAACATAACATTCCTTATTTTTAATAAATTTTTTAACTGGTGTTAAACTTATTTTCTTTAATGGTTTATTTGGGTTATCATGATCTAAAACTACTGAGTACAAAATCTCTCCTGTCTCATTTAATAAATACACTTCAATAGCTCTATTAACCGCCATCATATCATGCATTATATCACCAAATAAAGGCTTATTTACAGCTCCATTTTCCAGAAAAGGAGAATTATCTTTAAACTTTTCTTCAATTAAATGACTTGCGATATTAGAATTAAGTCTTTGTGTGGTTTGACTGTAAAATTTTTTCACCAAAAAAAAGGTAAGCGTCATATACACTATACCAATTACTAAGATTATTAATAGGAAAGAAGTTCCTAACTTAGCTATTAATTTACTCGATACCGTTTTGTGTTTTTTCATAGGTGGGAATTATTAGTTCTTCATTAAACTTATACCCTACCCCCCATGAAGTTCTTATGAACTTAGGATTTATCATATCTTCTTCGATCTTACTTCGTAATCTATTAATATGTGAATTCACAGTATGTCTATACCCTTCAAAATCGTACCCCCATACTAACTCTAAAAGTTTTTCCCTACTGTATACTTTACCTGGATTTGATGCCATTAAAACAAGCAACTCAAATTCCTTAGGTGATAAACTCACTTCCTTATTCTTTATTAAAACCTTCCGTTTCTCTTTATTAATAAATAACTCCTTAAACGTTAATTCATTGTTTATTTGTACAATTTTTTTATTATTTCTTGCATTATCAAACCTTCTAGTAACAGCTTTTACCCTAGCTATAAACTCTCTAACACTAAAAGGTTTGGTCATATAGTCATCAGCTCCTAACTCTAAACTTAGAACTTTATCTAACTCTTCTGTCTTAGCTGTTAGCATAATAATAGGTGTTTGTTTAACTAAACGTATTTGTTTACAAACTTCAACTCCATCTAATTTAGGTAAAGTGATATCCAAAACTACTAAAGAAAACTCTTCTTTTAAAGCAATGTCTAATCCTTTATCTCCTTCAAAGGCTTTTACAATAGTATAACCTAAATCTTTAAGGTGTATTTCTAATAATTGTGCTATGGAAGCATCATCCTCTATAATAAGTACTTTCTTCATTAATTGATCTATCAAAATATCTAAGACGGGTTATTGCTAACATATAAAATTTAGGTGTGATATAAAAATGATTTTTTCGTGACACTTCTGTGATACTTATCAGATTTCTTTACATCATTAAAATTTAGCTGCAGCATTTTAATACGTAACAAATAAATATTAACCTAAAAACTATTTCATGAAAAAATCAGCTTTTACAACTAGCTCTAACTCTTTAGAGCTATACAAGAACAATGAAGAAGAGGATGTAGTTAAAAGTGAAATAAATTTTAACTCTATTGAAAAACTGTCCCTTAGAGATCAGCATCTTTTCATTAAATATGGTTTTGCTCAAAAAATAGCACCATCGTTTAAAAATGTATTAAATGCTTTTGAATATTGGTTATCAAAAACTCCTAATTCAATAGCTGCAGAATTTGCTAACGAAACTATAACTTATAGGGAGTTAGATAATGAAGCTACAATTTTAGCTTTGATACTAAAACAAAAAGGAGTAAAATCTGGCGACACAATAGGCCTCTACACTCATCGATCTTTACATTTATTAATAGGTATTGTTGCCTCTTTGAAACTAGGTACCATTTATGTACCACAAGATCCTAGAATTGTTCCCCCGAAAATGCTAGAAGAAATTAGTAATTTAAGTAATCAAAAATTTATATTAACCTTATCTGATTACAAAGAGCAAGTAACATACTTTCAAAGCAAACAAACCGTATTAATTGATAAAGAACTCAACAGAAAAATTTACAGGAACCTATATGGTAATATTAAACTTATTAATTATAAAAATAGTAATACCAATAAAACTTGTTTTATCTTATTTACATCAGGAACTACGGGTATTCCCAATGGAGTACAAGTTACTCACAAAAATCTATGCAACATTCTATATAGTTCTCCTGGAAATCTAGGCATAAAACCTGGATTGAAAGTAGCTCAAATTCTAAATATTTCATTTGATATGGCTGCATGGGAAATTTTAGGTTGTCTTGGAAATGGTGGCACACTACTTATAAGAGGTAAAGACATTGCTGAGACAGCTCAAAAAGCAAATGTAATTATTGCAACTCCAACTGTTTTAACAACTATTGATGTTACTAAATGTAAGCAAATTAAAACTGTAGCCGTTGCTGGTGAACCTTGCCCAGTTATTTTAGCAGACACTTGGTCAAGAGCTTGCAATTTTTATAACTGTTGTGGTCCTACAGAAACTACCATTGTAAACACCATGAAAAAATGTATACCTGGCACTAGTGAACTTTCTATTGGCAAACCAACTCCTAACAACACTGTATACATACTAAACGAAGATCTATCACCAACTAAAATTGGTGAAGTAGGAATAATGTGGGCTGGTGGAGACTGTGTTACTAAAGGTTATATCAACAACAAAGAACTAAACACAAAGAAATATACAACTGATCCATTCTTAAATGATGGAAGCATTATGTTTAATACAGGAGATTTAGGAAGATGGAATGAGCAAGGTGAGTTAATACATTATGGTAGAATTGACGATCAAGTAAAAATCAAAGGGTTTAGAGTTGAATTAGATTCAATAAGTAAAATTATAGAAAGTTTCTCTGAAGTAAAAAGAGCTGTTACTATTAAGTATCAAACTTATCTTGTTGCTTTTATCAGTCTTCATACAACACAAACAAACACTTTATTAGAATCAATTAAAAAGGCTATAGAAAAAGATCTGCCTTACTATTATTTACCCAGTGAGTTTATTTTCCTAGAAGAACTTCCTAAAACATCTAGAGGTAAAATTGATAAAAGAAAACTAAAAGAAACTTTAACTAAATAAATCATGGAAAATATCACATTACCTCCTAAAAAAAGTCTTTTATATAGATTAGGAAAGCATCCTTGGTTCATTCCATATCACAGGTTATTTATATTAATAACTCTTATCAATACTATAGTGTTTATAAAAGCACTTACCACTTGGAACTGGTTTCAAGCTGACGGTATTGCTTTAAATAAAATAGCACAAATTATACTATTTAATTTTGCTCTAGGTATTTTAATTAGACAACAATACGTTATCAATTTGCTATTTAAAATAGCGACTAGTGCTCCAAAATCTTGGCCTTTATTTATTAGAAGAATATGCGCTAAAATTTATCACTTTGGAGGTATTCATAGTTCCAGTACAAGTATGGGTACACTATGGTATTTTGCCTTTGTAGGCTCACTTTACCATCATTATTTAAACGATTTACCTGGTGTTAATTTAAGTGTTATTATCATTACCTCTGTAATTTTAGTTTTACTAACGATTATTATTATTATGGCTTTGCCAAAAATGAGAGCTAAATATCATAATCAATTTGAACTAACGCATAGGCTTGGTGGCTGGACTGTACTAATTCTTTTTTGGGTACAAATGTTTTTATTTATAGGTATTCAAAACACTCCTAAAAGTATTTTGTCTAGTATAGATTTTTGGATTCTAATTACATTAACAATTAGTGTAGTATTACCATGGTTACGTTTGAAAAAAGTAGACATTGACATTGTTAGACCTTCCAATCATGTTGCCTTAACTTCTTTCAATTATGGTGTTACTCCTTTTGCAGGTTCTTCAACCGCGTTGAGTAGAAACCCTTTATTAGAATGGCACTCTTTTGCTAATGTTCCTTCTCCAGACAAAGATGGTTTTAGGCTAACAATTTCCAGAGCTGGTGATTGGACTGGAAACTTTATTTCCGATAAGCCAGAAAAAATTTGGGTAAAAGGAATCCCTACGGCTGGCGTTGGTAATGTAGATAAGCTCTTTAATAAAGTTATTTGGGTAGCTACTGGTAGTGGTATTGGTCCATGCTTACCTCATTTACTTTTAAATGAAACCCCTTCAGTATTAGTTTGGGCAACAAGAAACCCAGCTAAAACATACGGAGAAGAGTTAGTAAATGAAATTAAAGCAGTACAACCCAATGCCATTATTTGGGATACAGATGCAGATGGCAAACCTGACTTAGTTAAGCTTGCCTATAAAACTTACAAAGAATTTGATGCTGAAGCTGTTATATGTATTTCTAATCAAAAACTTACACAAAAGGTTGTTCATGGTATGGAAGAAAGAGGTATTCCTGCCTATGGAGCAATCTGGGACTCATAAAAATTAAATTAAATACTATATAAATGAATGTACTATTTGAACAAATAGATAGGGTTGTTATTGCCAAATTAAATCGACCCAGTGCTCTCAATGCACTAAACTCTGACATCATGTACGAACTTATTTCGGCCTTAGAAAAGTATGATAAATCACCATCTGTAGGGTGTATTGTAATCACCGGTAATGAAAATATATTTTGCGCTGGAGCAGACATAAAGGAAATGGCTAGTAAAAGCTTTTCTCAGATGTTTGAAGAAGATTACTTTGGTTATTGGGAGACCTTTACTAAAATTAAAACTCCAATTATTGCTGCCGTTTCAGGGTATGCCTTAGGAGGTGGCTGTGAACTAGCCATGATGTGTGATACTATAATTGCTTCTGAAGCTGCTGTTTTTGGACAACCAGAAATTAAATTAGGGGTTATTCCAGGTATTGGAGGAACTCAAAGACTAACCTCACTCGTTGGAAAGTCTAAAGCCATGGATATTATCCTATCAGGAAGAAACATATACATTGAAGAAGCTGAACAAATTGGTTTGGTTTCTAAAGTACTTCCAAAAAATAACTTTTTACAAGAAGTAATAAGTTATGCGCAGAATATTGCTAATTATTCTAAAACCGCACTAATAGCCTCTAAGGAAGCTATTAATCAATCATTAGAATGTAGTTTAAAAGACGGAATTGTTTTCGAACGACGAATTTTTCACGCTATGTTCAATACACAAGATCAAAAAGAAGGCATGAATGCCTTTTTAGAAAAAAGATCACCAAACTTTAATTCAATTTATCAACATTAAAATTCAAATCAACTTTATAATCATGAAAAAATTAATTTCAATCAGTATCGTATTATTATGCTTAACATTTACTGTTAATGCACAAGAAAAGGAAGAAAAAAAGAGCAAAACATCCTTTGCAATTATGCCTATTCATAATAGTGGAGCTGGCTTTAACAATGTATTCTTAGGCTCTCATGAAATTAAACCTAAAACCAATTTAACTTTTTACAGTGTTTTTTGGGTTAACCCATCTTTTGGTAATCAAGGAAAAGACTTGTTCTTAGAAACAGGAATTGGTTTAGGATATTCTTTAGCGGACAACAAGTTATACTTAAACCCTAGTTTAGGTTTTGGACATGGTAAATTACTTTCTGGGGCAGCAGAAACAAAAATAGCTGAAAGTCTTATTCCTAGCTTATTTATGGTTTATAATAATGGAAATTTTGAATTTGAAGGGTATACAGCCTATTATATGAGTTTACGTGGTGAAGGAAGTTCACAAGACTTGATGCTTAACTGGGCTATACCTGGGTATAAAGTAAGTAAAAGTTTTTCTTTTGGTGCTTTCTACGAACATTTAGGTCAAACTAGAGTTGATGTTGGTGATACAGTTACATTATATCAATATTTAGGTGCTTATGTTAAAACAACTCTTAATAATGGAGTTTGGTTTAGATTTGCTGCTGGTCCAAATATTTCTGGAGACCGTACTAACTCAAAAGAGTTTTATAAAATTCAAGCATTTATTCCAATATAAACATCTAGTAAAAAACTTCCCGACATTAGTATTGGGAAAGTAGCTTTGGTTTATTACCCAGCGATTAAAAGCTGTTTATATATGCTAAGCCCTATCTATTATTAATTATATAGATAGGGCTTTTATATATATTGTCAGTTAATTTAAAATAAGTACTGTTCTTAAAAATTAGTAACGTAAAATTCCACACTTCAGGATATCATCTTATTTTAACTAGATTCCAAACCATTTTTTATATAATCAATTTTAAACTAATAGAATTAACGATTAAATATTTCTCACTATTAAATATAAATTATTTTTATGTAATATTATTTTCTGTAAATAGTACTATATAGATTTTAATTCACATTTAATCTATTAGTTTTAATATGCAAACCAAATAATTTTCACATAAAAAAAACCGCCTAAAAAGGCAGTTTCTTCTTATTTTTTTAACTTAAGATATATTACTTAGCTACATTAACAGCTCTTGTCTCTCTAATTACAGTTACTTTAACCTGTCCAGGATACGTCATATCATTTTGTATTTTTTGAGAAATATTAAACGATAATTCAGCAGCCTTTTCATCATTTACTTTTGCACTTTCAACCATTACACGTAACTCTCTACCTGCTTGAATTGCATAAGCTTTTTGAACTCCATTAAATCCAAATGCAATATCTTCTAAATCTTTTAAACGTTGGATATAACTATCTAGTACTTGACGACGTGCTCCTGGTCTAGCACCAGATATAGCATCGCAAACTTGTACTATTGGCGCTAACATGGTTTTCATCTCTATCTCATCATGGTGTGCTCCTATAGCATTACAAACATCTTTCTTTTCCCCATACTTCTCAGCCCATTGCATACCTAATAATGCATGTGGTAACTCACTTTCAGTTTCAGGTACTTTACCTATATCATGTAATAACCCTGCTCTTTTAGCTGCTTTTGCATTTAAGCCCATTTCTGCAGCCATAAGTCCACAAAGATTCGCTACTTCACGTGAATGCTGTAATAAATTTTGACCATAAGAAGAACGATATTTCATACGCCCAACTGTTTTAATTAACTCTGGATGTAAACCATGAATTCCTAAATCAATTACCGTACGTTTACCTACTTCTATAATTTCTTGATTAATTTGCTTTTCAGTTTTACGAACAATTTCTTCTATTCTTGCTGGATGAATCCTACCGTCTGTTACCAATTTATGCATTGATAATCTAGCTATTTCTCTACGAACAGGATCAAAACAAGATAATATAATTGCCTCCGGCGTATCATCTACTATAATTTCAACTCCAGTAGCAGCTTCTAAAGCTCTAATATTACGCCCTTCACGTCCAATTATTCTACCTTTTACATCATCAGACTCCAAGTTAAATACAGACACACAATTCTCAATAGCTTGCTCTACCCCTACTCTTTGAATAGTATTTAACACTACTTTTCTCGCTTCTTGTTGAGCTGTCATTTTAGCTTCTTCAACAGTATCTTGTATAAAAGACATTGCATCTGCTTTAGCTTCTTCTTTTAATGATGCTACAAGTTCTGTTTTTGCTTCGTCTGCAGATAAACCAGAAATTTGTTCTAGCATATCTACATGGCGTTTATGTAGTTTTTCAACTTCAGACTCTCTTTTTTCTATATATTCAATTTTATAATCGTAGTCAGCCTCTTTCTTTTCTAATGATTTATTTAACTTTTTGTTTTTATCTAATTCAGAAGATATTTGGCTTTCTTTATCTCTAATTCTTTTTTCTACATCTGATACTTTCTTTTCCCTTGATAAAATTACTTTTTCATGCTCAGCTTTAAGCTCTATAAACTTTTCTTTTGCTTGTAAAATTTTATCTTTCTTTATTGCGTCAGCCTCAACTTTAGCTTCTTTTACTATTCTTTTGGCTTCTTTATTTGTTTCTTGTATTAATTTATTTGCTTTTGATTTTTCTAACATTTTCGCGATAAAAAAACCTATCGCTAAACCTATAATTCCTGCTAAAACAGGAAATAATACTCCCTCCATAATTTTGATTTACTTGTATAAAAAAAGCCTACATTAATAGGGTTTTATAAACTCCAGATAAACAGGTTTAGGACTAACTGACTGATCAAGAATCCGAAACAAAGCCGGCACACTTTACTAATCAAGACTTATCCTTTTTAATTTAATAGTGTTGAGTTTATTAAACAATGTACTAATGTAGGCAGTATATTAATATGTTATTTCTAAAGAACGTTATTTATAAATGTGCGTCTAACATTTCTGTTAACGACTGTATTTTTTCTAATACTTCAGTATCTTCTTCCTCTTTATTCATGGACATTAAAGCTACTTTTGAAGCAAATTGTAAGGCACACATAGCTAATACATCTTGTTTATCAGCTACAGCATAACTTTCTTCAAATTTAGCAATTAATTTATTAATGTCTTTTGCAGCCTTTCGTAATCCTTCTTCTTCCTTCGTGTCTTTCACTGTTAACGGATAGGTTCTCCCTGCTATTATAACATTAACTTTTAATTTTGTCATGTTAAAGAACTTTTTAGGTATTTAAGAGTTTAATACATTTGTCTAACTCTCTAACCAAAGCGTTTATCTTGAGTTTTGTTTCTCTTGTATTTTCGTTACTGCCTTCAATAGTTTTTGCAACTTTCAACAAATCATATTCTTTTTGCTTTGCCTCTATTTCTTGTTGCTTCTCTTCCAATAAAGCTTGTAATTTAGCATTGTCTTGAAATAATATTCTATTTTCTTCTTTCAAAAATTCATAATATGAAAGTAATTTTTTCAACTTATCTTCCAGTAAATGAATTGCTTCTTGAGTATTACTCATTTATTATAGAGAATAAAACTATTGTTACAAAGTTATTAATATAGATTAATTTAACAAAATTTTTACAGCTTTTTAGTATAAAACTGATTTCCAACAGAGTAAATGTTTGTGATTATTTTATTAGTTTTGTAATAAAACTATTGCAATTTTGAAGCTTTACATTATCACTTTCGCATTACTTTTTAGTGGAATTTTAGTAGCACAAAAAAAATACCCACAAGATTATTTTGATTCTCCCCTTAAAATACCAATAATTCTTTCTGGAACCTTTGGAGAGCTTCGGAGTAATCATTTTCACTCTGGTATTGATATAAAGACACAGGGTAAAGAAGGAATTCCTTTATATGCTGCTGCCGATGGTTATGTTTCTAGAATAAAAGTGGGTCAGTATGGTTTTGGTAAGGCATTATATATAGAACACCCTAATGGATATACTACCGTATATGCACATTTACAAAAGTATTCACAAGAAATACAAGGATATGTAAAAAGAATGCAGTACAAGAAAAAAAAATATGCTATTGGTAATCTTTTTCCTAAGCCTGAAAAATTCCCTGTTTTAAAAGGACAGTTAATAGGTTTTACTGGTGATACTGGTGGTTCAGGAGGACCACATTTACATTATGAAATTAGAGACACTAAAACTGAAAAAATAATTAATCCATTACTGTTTGGTTTAAACCCTAAGGATACTATCCAACCAACATTGCGTGAAGTTATTGTATATCCTTTGAGTAACTACGCTAGAATTAATAATACAGCCAATAAAACTACCTTACCTTTTAAACAAGTAAAAAAAGGAAAATTTATTACTAATAGAATTACTGCTAGTGGTAAAATAGGTTTTGGAATTAGTGTTTTTGACAGACTTAATCATGCTCGGAATAAAAACGGAATTTATAGTTTGGAAATGAAAGTTAATGGTAAACGTGTATATTACCATGATGTAGAAACTTTTTCATTTTCTGAAAGTAAGTATATCAATTTGTTAATTGATTATGAACACTATAAAAAATATAAACGCAGATTTCAAAAAACACATAAAGTTGCTCCTAACAAACTTAGTTTATATAAAGATTTGGTAGATAATGGAGAACTTATTGTTGAACCTAAAGAAAGCTATACTGTAGAGATTATAGCTAAGGACATTAAAAATAATACTACTTCTATAACTATTCCTGTTAAAGGGGTTAAAAATAACTTACTATTTCAACAAAAAGATACCACAAACTACAAAATTATAGCTAGCAACTTTAACAAGTTTGAACAAAATTTAGTTACCATAGCTTTTCCAAAAAATACATTTTATTCTGATTGTTTTATTGATTTTAAAATAGAAGATGGTATTGCTAAAATTCATGAACCAACTATTCCTTTAGACAAACGTTATACACTAACTTTTAAAACCACACATTTAAACGATTTACAAAAGCAACAAGTATATATTGCCAATGTAAACAACTCTAAATATCCAAGATACGTTTCTACTAAGAAAAAAGTAGATAAAGTGTATACCTCTACTAAATCTTTAGGCAATTATGCTTTACGCTTTGATACTAAACAACCATATATAAAGCCTATTAACTTTTATAATGGTAAATGGGTATCAAAACTAAATTATCTAAAAGTTAAAATAAAAGATAATGACTCTGGTATTGGTAGTTATAGGGCTACTATTGATGGACAATGGGTATTAATGGAGTACAATCACAAAAAAGGAATCTTAACTTACGATTTTAGCGATAAAAAGTTGGTTGGTAGCAAACATCTTTTTAAACTTGTAGTTTCTGATAACGTAGGAAATACCAAAACATTAAAAGCTACGTTTTTTAGAAAGTAAACATATATTACATTGAAAAAACTTATCATATTACTTTTATTACCTGTTATTAGCTTTGCGCAAACTGCAATTGTTAAAGGGAAAATTACTTCAAGAAACAATCAACCAATAGAAAATGTTGCTATTTCTTATTTAAACAAAGGAACAACTACAGACAAAAATGGTAATTATGAATTTACCATTCCTATTCGTCAAACTGTAAAGGTTACTTTTAGTCATGTATCCTTTAAACAAATTGTAAAAAAGTTTACGGCTAGAGGAAGTAAAACTTTTACTTTTTCTCCTAAAATGCAATCTACTAATGAGAATTTAAAAGAAGTAGTTGTAAAAAACACTAAAAAAGAGGCTCAAGGTATTACCCAAATTAACACTAAAAAAGTACAGAACTTAGTAGGTGCTAATGCTGGTGTGGAAAATGTGTTAATGACCTTACCTGGTGTGAGTAATAATAATGAATTAAGTACACAATACAATGTAAGAGGTGGAAATTTTGATGAAAATTTAGTATATGTTAACGGTATTGAAGTGTATCGCCCTTTTTTAATTCGTTCTGGGCAACAAGAAGGATTAAGTTTTATTAATCCTCATATGATACAAAATATAAACTTCTCTGCTGGTGGATTTCAAGCCAAGTATGGTGATAAACTTTCTTCTGTTTTAGATATTACTTATAGAAAACCTACTTCCTTTGGAGCTCAAATTGATTTAAGTTTATTAGGTGGTAGCATAACACTTGAAGATACTTTTTTAAAAAATAAATTAAGTGCTATTGTTGGAGTTCGTTATAGAGATAACAGTTTATTTGTAAATAGTAAACAAACTGAAGTTAATTTTAGACCTCAATTTACAGATGTACAAACGTTTCTTTCCTATAAAGCTTCTGAAAAACTTGCTTTAAACTTTTTAGGTAACTTTTCTTTGAATGATTACAATTACAAACCTTTAACTCGTAAAACTCGTTTTGGTACTATTGCCAATCCTTTAGAATTAATCGTTTTTTATCAAGGTCAAGAGCAAGATAAGTTTAAAACTACTTTTGGTGCTTTTTCAGCAGATTATAAAGTTTCAGATAATTTAAAAATTACTGGGATTATTTCCTCTTTCAATACACAAGAGGAAGAATATTTTGACATAGCTGCTGCTTATAGTTTAGGTGAAGTTGATAGTAATATTGGTTCTGAAGATTTTGGAGAAGTTAAGTTTTCTCAAGGTATTGGTTCGCAAATTAACCACGCTAGGAATGATTTAGATGCTTTAATAAATACTGCTCAAATACGAGCTACTTTAAAGGATGGTGCTAACGAATGGAAAGCTGGAGTAAGATACCAAATAGAAAATATAAAAGATAGAATTAACGAATGGGAAATTATAGATTCATTAGGATTTTCTGTACGTCCACCTCATCATCTTATAACCAATAACCAGCCTTATGAGCCATTCACAGGAGAAATACTACCTTACCAAAATGTAAAGGCTAAAAATACTGTAGATATAAATCGTCTTTCAGGATTTGTACAATTTAGTAGAAAAACCAATTGGAAAGAACATCAAGTATGGTTTAATTTAGGTGTAAGAGCCCATTATTGGCAAGTGGCTACAGAAAAACAGGCTTCAAAAAGTCATGTTATATTTAGTCCTAGAGCTCAATTTGCTATTAAACCTGATTGGGAAAAAGATATGTTATTTAGAGTTTCTGGTGGTTTGTATGCACAGCCTCCGTTTTATAAAGAACTAAGAGATTATGATGGAAATATTCACCCAGAAGTAAAAGCCCAAGAATCTTTTCATATTGTAGCTGGTAATGATTATAGTTTTGAGCTTTGGGAACGCCCATTTAAACTGACCACTGAATTATATTATAAAAACCTAACTAATGTAAATGCCTATTCTGTAGATAATGTTCGTATTCGTTATAGAGCTGACAACAATACAGATGCTTATGCATATGGTATGGATGTTCGTCTAAATGGTGAATTTGTACCGGGAAGTGATAGCTGGATTAGTTTAGGTTTCTTAAAAACGGAAGAGAATATTAATAACAGAGGTTATATTGCTAGACCTACAGATCAACGTTTAAAACTGGGTATTCTTTTCCAAGATTATGTTCCAAATTTGCCTGATTTAAAGGCTTATTTGAATATTGTGTATAACACTGGACTTCCTGGAGGCGCGCCTGCTTATGCTGATGTGTATTCTTACCAAAATAGATTGGATGATTATAAACGTGCTGACTTAGGGGTTTCTTATGTTTTAGCAGATGCTAACAAACAAAATTCTACAAATTTTTTACGTCATTTTAAAGAGTTTACCATTGGTGTTGAACTTTTCAATGTATTTGACATTCGTAATTCAATTACTAATACATGGGTTCGTGATGCTTATAGTAAAGCACAGTATGGAATACCAAATTATATGACAGGTAGGGTTTTAAATGTAACAGCTAAAATGAAACTTTAAAAACATACTTAATCGTCATTTATTATACTTTACTCTAATAGAGCTAACAATAAATAGAAGCTAAAAGCTTCTTTACTTAAAAATCCGTTTTAAATGAATAAAACGGATTTTTTTGTGATTAAACAACCAGAAGTCTTTCCATTTGTTTTTTATGAAGTGGTTTAATCTTTTTTATTGAAGTAAAAAGAGCATTTTTATAACCAATTGAAAAAAATTCAAACCACAATTAATTTAGTGCTTCTGCTACTACCATAAGTTCTAGTACTTTATTTATTATATTAACTACTTCTGCAGCTCTTGTCTGAATAAAATAATGCCCTCCTGACTCTATTTTTATATATACTACATCATCAAATTTAGAAAGATACACACCTAATTCTTCATGGTGATTTTTAGTAACTGGGTCATCTTCTGAAACAATTACATAAGTAATTGAATTTATAGGTTCATTTTTATATTTTTTTTCATATTGAAAAGCACTTAACTCTGAAATTTTCAAATCATATGTGTAATTTTCTACAATCCAGTTCCAATCTTCTTCTTGAAAATTTTGATTTAATTCCTTTAAACCTGCTTTAGATAATATTTCCTTAATTTCAAATTCAGTTGGATTAAAACTATTAGTTACATTATTATATAAATGAATTGGTAAAGCAGCTCCTGAACAAAATGCCAACAAATCATTTCTTCTACTTTCTATAGATTTAGCTATATATGATGCAAAATTAGCCCCTGCACAATGCCCCCATATAACTATTGGGCATTTAATTTTTTCATCTATTTCTAATAAAATGTTTTCGGTTAAACCATCAAAAGATTCATCAGTTATCTTTTGATACTCCTCTACATCTCGAGGCAAATTCAAAGCATAAAAAGCTATGTTATTATATTGCTCTGTTATTTCTTTTGCTAAAGTTTTATACACTGTACTATCACCTGCTAAATATGGAAAACCGATTATAGCTATTTCTATAACATTACTTCTATGAGTTGAGAGTTTACTTAATAATTCAATTGAAGTTGATTGTTCTGTTTCTTGGATAAGAGCTGAAGAAATTTGATTTATCGTTGGATTATTATATAAGAAATGTGCATCAATAGACTTATTAAAACTTTTTATAATTTTAGCTTTCAGTCTCATAATAGAAAGTGAATTACCTCCTAATTCAAAAAAATTATCATTTATACCTATCTCTTCTATATCAAGTAATTCTTTCCAAATAGCAGTTAACTCTAATTCTATCTCATTTCTTGGAGCTACAAAATATCTTGTAGACAACCTTGATGATTCTATTTCTGGTAAGGCATTTTTATCTAATTTTCCGTTAGATGTTAATGGCATTGTTTTCAATTCAACCCATAAGGTAGGAATCATATAATCTGGTAGGTACTCTTTCAGTTTAAGTTGTATTTTTTCTTTATTAAATATTCCTTCTACAACTACATACCCAATTAAATTATTATTTTCTGCCCTATCTTTTTTTGCTAAAACAATACACTGAGTAATGTTATCTATAGATAATAAAGCTCTTTCTATTTCTCCTAACTCTATACGGTAACCTCGAATCTTAACTTGATTATCTTTCCTTCCAATATATTCAATTGTTCCATCTGGCAACCAACGTCCTAGATCTCCCGACCTATATAATTTATTTGCACTTTTGTTATCAAATGGATTAACAATAAATTTATCACTAGTTAATTCTTCTCTATTTAAATAGCCTCTTGAAACTCCTGCTCCGCCAACAAATATTTCCCCAATTACTCCTTGGGGAACAATATTTAAATTTTCATCTAAAAGATAACAACTTAAAGTAGGAATCGCTACACCAATAGTATTTCTTGAACTAATTATATCTTCTACTTTAATTTCTTTATAAGTAACATGTACAGTTGTCTCTGTTATGCCATACATATTAATTAGCTTACAACTTGGGTAATTCTGCTTCCATTCTCTAAGGTAAGTCGGGTTTAATGCTTCACCTCCAAAAATGATATTCCGAAGAGAAATAGTCTCTATTTTTCTAGATAAAAACTCTTCTTGAAGTACATAAAAAGAGTTTGGAGTTTGATTTAAGATAGTAACTCCTTGTTCAACTAATAAATTTGTAAAAGATATAGCATCTTTTGTTACTGATTTAGGAACAATTATTAAACGTCCACCAAATAATAAAGCTCCATACATTTCCCATACAGAAAAATCAAAACAAAAAGAATGGAATAAAGTCCAAACATCATCTGAAGAAAAGTTAAATAAACAAAATTCATTCTTAAATAATCTAACTACATTAGTATGTTCTATTAATACCCCTTTTGGTTTTCCTGTACTTCCTGAAGTATAAATTACATAAGCTAAATTATTTGGATTTATTACTTTACTTATTTTTTCTTTCGGAAAAGTAGAAATAATATCCCTTTGATTATCTAAATCTATTACTACAGTTTCTGTTTTATTTTTTATGACTTCTTGACCAAATTTGCTAGTCACTACTATATTTATACCAGCATCATTTAATGTGTAATCAATACGATCTTGTGGATAACTTGGATCAATGGGAACATATGCTCCTCCTGATTTTAAAATACCTAAAATTCCTATAATCATATCTAAACTAGGTTCTAAACAGATACCTACTAAAGTATCTGGCTGCACGCCCAACTTTCTTAAATAATATGCTAATTGATTAGAACGCTGATCTAATTCTTCATAGTTTAGCACCTCTTTTTCATAAACAATTGCTATTCCTTTTGGGTTTTTCCTTACTACCTCATCAAATATATCTACAATAGTCTTATTTTGGGGATAGTTAGTTGACTCTAAATTTTTACTAATTTCTAATAATTTTTCTTCTTCTTCTTTTGGTAAAATTTTTATATTACTTACTAATATCTCTTCTTCTAACTTTAAACCTTCTAATAGCTGAATTAAAACTTCTTGCATATATAAGTTTATACTACTAGCATTAATACTACTATCTACTTGAGAAGTTAGTAAAAAACTTTCTCCAAGATCATCTATATTCAATGTAAACAAATAGTTAGTTCTTTCATAAGATTCTATCATTGTAAACCCTAAATCAACAGTATTACTCTCTTCTAATTGAGAAGAGTGTCGATAATTTAATAACGCACTGAATAAAGGCATATCATTAGAAATGCCACTCCACTTTTGAATGTTTGATAGTGGTGTTTGTTCATATGGTAATAAAGCTCTTAAGCTATCTTTGACTTTTGCTATATACTCAAAAACATTTTCTTTTAATTCTATGAAAAATGGTAAAGTATTAATTAATAACCCCAAGGAATCTTCCACGCCTAATGAACCTTGTAAACGACCTAAAAATACCGTCCCAAAAATAGCATAATCCATATTACTACATCTTCCTACTACAATTCCATAAGCTGCATGAAATAAAACCGCTGGACTCATACCAAATCTAACACAGGTATCACGAATTTCTTTACTTAGAGCCTCTGATAAAATAAAACTTGACTCTTTAATACTACTTCCGTTTCCTTTAGTATTTGATAACCCAAATGGATATGTTGGAGTATCTAACTCACCTAATAGTTTTTTAAAATATAACTCACTATTATTTATAGATTCTTGATGTAAAGTATAACCTATAAAGTCCCTATATAAAACAGGCTTAGATAAACTAGACTCCTGCCCCAATAAATACAACTCTACTTCAGAAGTTATTTTCTCTAATCCTACATGATCTAATATTAAATGATGCTGATTAAAAATTAAATAATAGGTATTATTGTTTGGATCATCAACCGATTTTAGTTCCAATAATGGTGCTTTTGAAACATCCATCCATTGATTACCAGGAGCTATTAATAATTTTAATTCTGATAATATATCTTGTGAAGCATCTATTTTCAAATTCTCTACTATCAATGTTACTTCCCTAAGTACTACTTGAACTGCTTGTGGTAAACCTTCATTTATAAAACAGGTACGTAATACATCATGACGATTTACAACAAACTGTAATGCTTTTATAAAATTTGTACGTTTCTCCTTATCTTTAAAAGACAGTAAACTAGTAGACACATAAGGATCTCCTTTTTCTTGGTTATTCATTAAATAATGAAAAAACATTCCTTCTTGTAAAGGAGATAATGGATATATATCTTGAATATTAGAAACATCCTCTCCAACATTAGAAATAACTTTATCTATATCTTCTTGGTTAAATTCTAATAAAGGAAGCATTTCTGGAGTTATATGTTCTACATCTTTGGTTATTCTATTAACAGGCACCTTATATACAGATGTTATAGTGGATATTTTTTCTACAGTAGCAGCTATTGTAGGGGTTTTAAAAAAGTCTCTAACAGAAATATTTAAACCTATCTTTTGCATTTGTGATATCAATTTAACCACAAGTAAACTATGTCCTCCTAATTCAAAAAAATTATCATAAACTCCCACTATATTAACTCCTAATAATTCTTGCCAGATAACTACCAATTTTTCCTCTATCTCATTTCTTGGTGATACATAAGAACTACTAGAAAGTAATGACACCTCTTCTTTTAGTAATGATTTTTTATCTACTTTACCATTAGCCGTTAATGGTATTTCTTCTAATTCTACCCATATGGTTGGTACCATATACTCTGGCAAAACCGACTTTAAACCTCTCTCAATCTCACTTTTATCTACATTGTTTTTTAACACGACATATCCTATCAAGTGATTTATGCCTATTGAATCTT
Source organism: Tenacibaculum sp. 190524A02b (assembly GCF_964036645.1). Taxonomy (NCBI): domain Bacteria; kingdom Pseudomonadati; phylum Bacteroidota; class Flavobacteriia; order Flavobacteriales; family Flavobacteriaceae; genus Tenacibaculum; species Tenacibaculum vairaonense. Next base: position 1,396,193 of record NZ_OZ038525.1, read on the forward strand.
TCTTTACTAAAACGCAACTCTTTTTAATTCCTATTAAAGCTGATAATGCATTTTCTACTTCTCCTAATTCAATACGGTATCCCCTCACTTTTACTTGGCTATCCTTCCTCCCTATAAAGTCTATATTTCCATCAGGTAACCAACGTGCTAAATCACCTGTGCTGTACAATAATGTATTTTTTATAAATGGGTTAGACACAAATTTTTCTTTAGTAAGTTCTTCTTTATTTAAATAACTCTTAGCTAAACCTAAACCACCTATATATAATTCTCCTGAAACTCCTTGAGGAACTAATTTTTTAGAATCATCTAAAATGTAGAAACTCATATTTCCCAATGGTTTTCCTATTGGAACTTGAGATAAATATGGCAAACTAGCTAAATCCTCAGCCTCATAATATGAACTATCAATTGTTGCCTCTGTTACTCCATAGCTATTAATTATTCTTATTTCTTTACCAAATCGTTTATGTAAGCGTTTAAAATCATGGACATGAAAAACATCTGACCCTAAGATTATTTGCTTTAAAGGCGAAATATCTAATTTATTCTCATACACATAATCCATTAAAGGAACACCTAATGATGGAGTAGTTTCAAAAATTGTAATTTGATAATGATTTATTAACTCATATAATCCTGCTAAATCCAAACGAACATCATTAGGGCAAATAATCATTTGACCACCTGATAATAAAGACTTACATAAATCTCCTACAAAAACATCAAAAGCATAATTTGCTATTTGTAGTAACCTAGTAGTTTCATCTAACTCAAATAATTCTTGCCAACTTAAGGTTACATTTAATAATCCTAAATGTTTGACTAAAACTCCTTTGGGTTTTCCTGTTGTTCCTGAAGTATAAATAACATAAGCAACATCTTCTACAGTAGTATCTATATCCAACTTATTAGCTAATTCTTTTCCTATAGCTTCTTCTTCATCGTCCAATATCAATTTTTGAATATGCTCAAATGGCATTAATAATTCTTCATCTATGCTAGTAGTAATTATTAGCTCTAGCTCTGCATCTTTTATAATATAATCAATTCGGTCTGAAGGTGAGTTGATATCAATAGGTATATAAGCTCTACCAGATTTAAACACCCCTAAAACACTTACAATCATATCAATGCCTTTTGACATACAAATCCCTACTAAACTACTTGTTGGGTAAACGTTATTAATATAATTAGCTAATCTATTAGCCCGTTCGTTTAACTCTTTATAAGTAATGGAATTGTTATTATAAACTACAGCCTTATTTTCGGGATTTTTTACAGCTTGTGCCTCAAATAAATCTACAATAGTAGTGTTTAATGGATATTTCATTTCAGTATCATTAAAAGTATTTAAAAGCTGATGTACTTCTATTTCAGGTAACATATTTAAATCTGAAACTGCTGTAGAATCATCCGATTTCAATGCTTTCAATAAACTTTCTAAAACTTCTTGCATATAAACCAGTATACGATTACCATTTATACTATCGTCTATTTGAGCAGTAAGTCCAAAATCAACTCCATAATCATCAACATCTATAGAAAATGGATAGTTGGTACGTTCATAACTTCTTATAATACTTACTCCTAAATCTGTTAAATTACTGTTGTTCTCTTCTTTAGGAGTTTGGGAATGACGGTAATTTAATAAGGCACTAAATAAAGGAACATCATTAGAAAAATTACTCCAACTTTGAATATTTGCTAAAGGTGTTTGTTCATAAGACAGTAAACCCTCTAAATTTTTTTTTACTTCTGTGATATACTCTGACACAGAGTACTGAAGACTTATAAAAAAAGGTAAAGTATTAATAAATAAGCCTAAAGAATCTGCTGCCCCTAAAGAACCTTGCAAGCGCCCTGAAAATAACGATCCAAAAAGTGCATAACCTGTATTGCTACATCTACCAATAACCACTCCATAAGCTGCATGAAATAAAACTGCTGGACTTATTCCTAAGGCACTACTAAACTCTCTTAGCTCTTTACTTAACCCTTTTGATAAAGTAATATTCAATTCTTTAATATTACTACCATCTCCTTTTATATCAGACAAACCAAAAGGATAACTTGGAGAATCAACATTTCGCAATAATTCTTTAAAATACGATTCACTATCATTCATTGATTGCTGGAATAAAGTATGCCCTATAAAATCTCTATACAAAACTGGTGTTGTAAGAGTGTCTCCTTTACCAGATACATACATTTCTATCTCAAAAATTATTTTTTCTAAACCAACATGATCTAATATTAAATGGTGCTGGTTTATAATCAAGTAATAATTACCATTTACTTTATCATCTGCTGATTTTAATGTCAATAAAGGCGCTTTAGTTATATCAATCCATTGATTACTTGAGGCTTCTAGTAATTCTGATAAAATGTCTTTAGATACATCTACTTGTAATTCTTCTATTAACAATGTAGCTTCCTTTAACACCACTTGAACAGCTCTTGGTAAATTTTCACCTAATACACAAGTTCGTAATACATCATGACGGTTTACCACAAACTGTAAAGCCTCAATAAAAGAAGCTCTCTTTTCTTTACTTGAAAATGATAATAAGTTTGATAACACATATGGATCTCCTTCCTCTTCATTACTCATTAAATAATGGAAATATATCCCTTCTTGCAGTGGTGAGAGCGGATAGATGTCTTGAATATTTGAAGTACCTCCCTCAATCTCAGATACAATCTTATTAATATCTTCTTGTTCAAAATTTAATAAGGGAACCATTGATGGTACAATTTCCTTTACATTTTCTTTTATCCCATTTACAGGAACTTGATAACCTAAAATTCCTTTAGATATCTTTTCTCCAATGGCAGCAATTGTAGGGTTTTCAAAAATATCTTTTACCTCAATATGATAACCTTCTTTTTGTAAACGTGAAATTAATTGAACTACTAATAAACTATGTCCACCTAATTCAAAAAAATCATCATATACTCCAATTTTTTCTATATTTAATAACTCTTTCCAAATAGCAGATATTTGTGATTCCTTATTATTTCTTGGCGATATATATTCTTTTGTAGATAACTTAAAAGCATCTGGTTCTGGTAAAGCTTTTCTATCTAACTTTCCATTACTAGTTAATGGTATTTCCTCTAATACAACCCACAAGCTTGGAATCATATAATCTGGTAAAACCTCACTTAATTTACTTTTTAATAACTCCTTATTAAAAACACTTTTTACAACTACATAACCAACTAAACATTGATTTCCCATTGTATCTTCCTTAACTAAAACACAACATTGATTTATTAACTCTAAGCTTAATAATACACTTTCTATTTCTCCTAATTCTATACGATAACCTCTAATTTTTACTTGATTATCTTTTCTGCCTAAAAACTCTATATTTCCATCTGGTAACCATCTTGCTAAATCACCTGTCTTATATAAACGGTCACCTTTTTTAAACGGGTTTTTTATAAATTTTTCAGATGTAAGTTCCGCTCTATTTAAATACCCCCTTGCAACTCCTCTACCACCTATACATAACTCTCCTATTACACCTAAAGGAAGTAATTCATTAGTCCTATTTAAAATATAGATTTGAGTATTATCAATAGGTCTTCCAATAGGAACAAGATTTTCTATATTTTCATTAAATGCAGTTGCACAAATACTAGCTTCTGTAGGACCATAAGCATTTATATAATTACATCTTTTCGCAAAAGCTTTTGCCAACCTTAAAGGAATAGCTTCTCCTCCAGTAATTAATGTAGATACTTGTAAATCTTCAACCTCCAACAATTGTAAAAAAGCAGGAGGTAATGTAACAACTGTAATGCTATTAGTTTCAATATATTCTTTAAAAAGTAAAGCATCATATTTTTTATATTCTTCAATTATATACAAACTTGCTCCCTTTAAAAGTGTTGTAAAAATCTCTGAAAAAGAAGCGTCAAACGACTGATTAATAAATTGTAAACATTTACTCTCTGGAGTAATTGAATATAATTTTATTAGAGATAGTATAGTATTAATAATACTATGATGTTCAATCATTACTCCTTTTGGGGTTCCTGTACTTCCTGATGTATAAATAATATAAGCCAAGTTATTAGGCTCTATATCTATATCCAGTTTTTTTACTGAATACTCATCTAAATTTTCTTTGAATCTATTTATGAAAAAATCATTAATTGTAAAAACACTTCCGCTATCTTTAAGAATATATTTTTTTCGTTCTTCTGGATAATTGGGATCTATTGGAACATATACTCCTCCCACTTTTAATATCGCTAATAGAGAAATAATCAACCATTCACTTCTTTCTAAAGCTACGGTTATTGCATCTTCTCTACCTATTGTTTTATTTGAGATTAAATAATGAGCTAATTGATTAGATAATTTATCTAAGTCTTTATAAGTTAACTTTTGTGTTTTATAAACTATTGCTATTGCCCTAGGAGTTTCTTTTACTTGTTTTTCAAATAAATCAATTAATGTAATATCTTTCGGGTAATCAATGGAAGTTCCATTAAAATCCACTAATAACTGTTTTTCTTCTTCTTGAGTTAATATAGATAACTTATTAATAGGTTGATTAATATCTCTTATAATTCCTTTTAATAATTCTTGATAATGAACGAGAATACGATTAATAGTAGTTTTATTAAATAATGATGTACAGTACTCTAATCCTATAGAAAGAGTTGATTCATTTTCTGAGACATTCATTGTTAAATCAAACTTAGAAGTGGTAACCTCAAACTCTTTTTCTGAAATTGTAACACCTTCTATCTCTATTTCTGAATTTGAAGGGGTATTTTGCAATACAAACATTACCTGAAATAAAGGATGTATAACAGAATTACGTTTTTTTACAACTCTACTTACAACTTTCTCAAAAGGTGCTAATTGATTATCATAACCTGTTAAAGTAGTTTCTTTAACTTGATTTAATAATTCTTTAAAAGTGGGATTTCCACTCAAGTCACTACGAAGTGCTAATGTGTTTACAAAGAAGCCAATCATTACTTCTAACTCTGATTGTGTTCGATTTGCTATTGGGGTACCCACACATATATCTTCCTGTCCTGTATAACGAGATAGTAATACTTTAAACGTTGATAATAAAAGCATAAATAAAGTAACTCCTTCTTCCTTACATAAATTTTTCAAAGACAGGCTAAATTCTTCATCCAAGTTTACGGAAATAAAACCTCCATCCATACTTTTTTTATCAAGGCGTGTATAATCTGTAGGAAATTCTAAAGTACTTACTCCTTCTAGTTTTTTCTCCCAATACAACAGTTGACTATCTAATACCTCACCTTTTAAATAGTCACGCTGCCATAGTGCGTAATCTGAATATTGTAAACTTATTTCTGGTAAATTGTATTTTATTCCTAAACTTAAAGAACTATATAGTTCAACAAACTCTTTTACAAAAATATGGGAAGACCATCCATCACTAGCAATATGATGAAAAGCACATACTAATACATACTTTTCATCTCCTAAACTATATAAACATGCTCTTAACTTGTTATCTTTTGATAAATCAAAAGGAGTACTTATATACTTTTGTAACGTAGTTTTTAATCTCTCTTCATTTTCTACATGTTCTTGATCTAATGACCACTCCTCTTGGCTTACTATTTCTTGATATGCTATGCCTTCAATAGCTATAAGGTTTGTGCGCAGTACTTCATGGCGTGAAACAATCTTTTTTAACGATTGTTCTAATACCTCAATATCCAATGTCCCTTTTATATTAATCACAGTAGGAAGATGATATGTAGTTGTTCCTTCTAATTGATCTATAAACCATAATCGATCCTGATTAAAAGATAGCGGTATTTTTTTTATCTTTTTTTTATCAAATGGTTTTATTTTTTCTAATAATTTTACTTTTATATTTTTATCCTTATACTTTTCTTTCAATTCAACATTTATATTCTCTTTTTGATAACTTTGTATGTAGTCAATAATTATTTCTTTATTTTCTTTTATCTCAGAAAGTATTTCTTGTTTTACTTTTTTATTTGATTTAACACGTAATGTCCCATCTTTTAAGGTTAATTTTACTCCTTCTTTGTTTAATTTTTGAAAAAAAATTAATAAATCCATATTTTTTATAATTTATGTATCAGCCTCATAGACCAAAAACGAACGTTTTATAATTGGTATAAAACAACATTACTTGCCTATGTAAGCTTCAAAATTTCTTGAATAAGATTACTTTTCCCTAAAAATCTAAATGACTTCTAGAGATTAATCATATTAATAAAATGTAGTTTTTTAACTCGAAAAGTTATTATACTTATGTATTCTTATAAGTATATGATGATCTAATTTTCAGAAAAATTAGATCTATTTATTCAAACATCCGCTTTTTAGTTTTTTTATGAAGTTTTTTTAAATGTCCATTATAAATTTGCTGATGTTTTAAATGAAATTTCTCTTTTATTTTCATTTTAGGTGTTTGTTTGGTTAGAGCCAAAGATTAAAATCTTTGTAATATATAGTAACGGTGAATATACGTCTAAATCTGATCAAAGAACCCTATTAAAAGCTAATATATTGTTAATAAATTATTATATTAAAAGATATATTTTAAACAAAAAACTACCTTACATTTCACTGTAAAGTAGTTTCTATTTTTATTGAATAATCTTTTACTTTTACAACCCAATATCTTCATAATTCCACGAATCAATTTTATTCTTTTTTTCAGTTTGATAGTAAACTCCAAATTCGTTTCCAATTACCCAATCCGTATCAGGGACATTGAATTCTCCTTTAAAAAAGAGTCTATTTGAACGAATTCCATCATATTCAATATTCATTAAAACAGCCAATTTATAGAATTCCGAATTTAAACTATCCTTGAAAGCTTTTTTAGTTAATTTTTTGTTTAGAATTGTATCATTACGTTTTGTCAATATTATTTCTGTTGCATAATCATGATAAATCCCTTTATAATTCTCATTAACATTTACTATTGAACTGTCATTTAAGGAATATGTTATCAATGCTAGTTTATGTATATCATTTTCTATTTTTATTTCTTGATTTTTTCGTATCGTATCAAAGTCTGTTTGCCAATAGGAAACAATTGTGTCTACTTTTTTAGGAGTAGCTTTCTGTTTTACTTTTAAATCTGTTCTTGATTTAAATTTAGTTTCAGTTTTTTCTCCCTTTTTTCTATTGCAATTGAATAAAATTGAAAATACTATTATTAAAATTAAAAATTGCTTCATTGTTCAATGGTTTGCTAATTAGTTTAATTAGCATATATTAGGTTTTATAGGTTACAAATCTATCTTTTTATTTTAATACTTTAATTTAGATCTAAATTAGCATTGTTATATATTCTATTATAGTTTTTTTCTACCCAGTTAATATATTGAGTAGAAACATCCTTAATATAATCATCCTCCGATTCAGTAAACTCTTTTGCTACTGGTAAAACCTTTATATGAATACTTTCTAAATCAATTGATTGTTGTTTATCTCCAAATGTTGATTGTGTATTAGAAATAATTTCACCCATTGCATGAAACCTTAAATTGTCATTTTTAGATTTAATTCCATCTAATAAAACTTGAATTCTATCTTTAGTACGCTGAGTAAAATTACCTCTCCCAATCGCAAGTATTATCTTAATTTTGTTACTTTCTGTTGAAGAATAATACTCCTTTATTAATTTAGCTAATGCTTTATCCCCAATAATACTTAATGCCCAAATAGTTCTGTCTACCACTGGGGGAAAATCGTCAAATAATGATTCATAAATGGTATTAATAACAACTTCGTTGGTATTTTCAAGAAACTTAGAAAATTTATCAATCAAATGATATATGGCAAAAAAGCGATTACAATACTTACTGTCTTTTAATAGCTCAATTAGAATATTAAAGATTTCTAACTCTGGTGTTACATTAGATACAGCTTCTTCTTTGGCTTTATTTGAACCTTTTCTTAAAATTTCTTTAAACTCATCTGCTGTCATTCTTTTTAAGTACCTATATTATTAAAAGATATTGTAATTTAAGTTCGAATTTAAATAGCATTTATTAATCAACATACCCATTATATTCAATTAACTTTAAAATTCCAGATTTATCAAATATTAAACTAAACACTGAAGTTTGTTCTAAATTACCTATTTTTAATGTATCCGTTTGTATTCCTTTTGCTAGTGACTTTTCTATAACATATCCTTTTGTTCCAACTATGATAAAGTTATTCAATTCAAAGTCTGAATCTCTAATTTTAGCCTTAGTCACCCATTTTTTACTATGTCCTTGATAAGTAATTATTTCACTATTTTTAAATTTACTCGTCACTATCGTATCTATAAGATTGTCTATATGTCTATTTTTAATAGGTTCTTTTACTATCTTAAATTTGGACTTATGTAGAATCTTTTCCATATTAGAATATAACACTAATGTTAAACTATCATTTACCAAATAAGAATTGTAAACTGAATCTTGTTTAACTTCAAAGTCATATTTTTCTATTTTCACAGCCTCTTTATCTACTTTACTAATTTTTTTTGAGTCTATTTTTTTACAAGAATTTAAAGCTATAACTATTATTAATAATATTAAATCATATTTACTCATAATCTTTATGAATCTATCTTTTACAGATTATAAATTTATTATTCTCTTTTAATATACTAAGTATTCTCTGTGTTAAATCTTAGCAAGTTGATTAATCTCTTTCATTAAGGTATTCCATAACTTTTTTTTCAAATGTTTTGAATGACTTAAATGGAAAGTCTGAATTTCGATTTTTATTATAATTTTTATCTTTTAAAAGTTCAGATATTTTTTTGAATTCATAATAAAACATAGTTACTAATAGTTTTTTAGAAATTGAAAATTGAAGACTTTCTTCATAATCATCAATATTGTCTCCAATGTCTGTTGTGAACTGTTCTACAATAAATTTTACAAAATTTTTATTAGTCGGTATTTCTTTTAATTTTATTCTTTCACCTCCTGGTTCTCCATACCATTTAAACTCGGATTTTTTTTGTCCGTTCATCATTCGAACTAAACAATTTATACATTCTTCTATTGGATCCTCAAGGAAAATGTGAGTTATAGATATTTCATAATTATTGTCATTTGTATTGATCCAACAAGTACTCCATCCGTGTTCGGCTAAGTAATATGATATATTAATGTCCATCCTGTTTTTTTATAAACTTTTCCACAAGTACTTAAAACTGTTTATCTTTTTCATTATTAATGCTCGCTCCTAAATATATTTATCTAAAATAAATAGAAACTTACTTGTTGATGCTACTAGTAAATACTAGCAGGAGCCATTACGCACACATACTAGGAATATCAAGGGGAATTCAAAGCTATAATTATTACTAATAGTATTAAATGATATTTCCTCATAATCTTTACGAGTCTATCTTTTACAGGTTACAAACCTCTAATTTATTTAATATGTTCAGTCAGATTACAATCTGTTAAATATAAGTGAACTAATAAATCGTTTTATTTTATAATTTTCCAACTCTCTGGTAAATATTTATATAAACCATTATCATAAGCATTCCAATATAATAAATCATCCATATACCAAAAGACTACTATTTTTTCACCTATTTTAAAAGGTTTACTCGAATTATCTGCAAATCTTAGTTTAACAACAATATACTCTCCTTTTTCTGTTTCTATTTTAACATAAGGATAGTTCAAAAGAGTATAATCATTTCTCATTGATCCTTTTTCTTTTCTATATTCAACAACTTCAGCATAAATTTTCTTTGAATTATTTCTCAATTTAATATGTTCTATTTTTGAATTTGTCAAAAACAATAAAAAAATAATCAATATTATTAAGGTACTCCAAATCATGATAGATAATACATTACATTAATACGCTCCTAAAATAAAACGATTTTTCTCAAGTACTAAAAACTGTTTATCTTTTTCATTATTAATATTCGCTACTAAATATATTTATCCTAAGTAAACAGAAATTTACTTATTAACGCTACTAGTAAATACTAACAGTAGCCATTACGCATACCTACTAGGGATATCAAAGGTAAAAACACTAAATTTTCGAGTAAACATATAGCCTATTTTTTTAGTTTTATCGCCTGTTTACTTTTTTAATATCGTTCTATTTTTTAGTCCAATAATTAAAAATTCAATTATAATCAACCATATTATAAAAGTACCTAATACTAAGTACTCTCTTTTAAGAAATTTCAAAAACACCAAAATTCCGAAAACATAGTTTATAATAACCCAAATTAACTTCAAATAATCTAGACGCTTCTTTATTGTTTTTTCTAAAAAGCTCAAAATATATAAAATCATTATTACAACTAAACCAGTTACAATTATATGGTTTGCATATATAGTCCAATGCATAATTTTAAATAGAGCCCCTATTATCACTAAAGAAAAAACTCCTTGCGAGATTTTAAAATACTTAGTTTTTATAAAAGTCCCATTTGACAATAACATAATAATCCCTAAAAAAGTCCCGATTCTAATTCCATAATCAAACATATTCCATCCTAAATTAATCATTTCTTCTTCAGAAGACATATTAGTCATTATAACTCCAATAAAACTAGATAAGACTCCAAGACTTATACTTATTAAAAACTGACGATTATTCATTTAGCTTATTTTTTTGTAGATTACCTCTTTTATATTCCTACTATTCTAGCTCCTTTTCAAATTCTTCATAATAACAATTATAACAGCTCCAAATTGTCAAATCTGATATTTCATTATCTATTCTCCAAGTATATGAGTTCTCTTTACATTTTGGACATACTTGTGTTGCCATTATTCAAAAACTTTATTTGTTGAACTCCACCATTGCATTATTTCTGTTGCTATTTCTTCTGCTTCAAACTCATCTTTATAGAAACCATAAGTAGTAGATAATTCACTTTCCAAAACACGTTTTATTTTATTAAAAGTAGCATCTTTATATAAATGGCTTAAAATTTGAAAGTTTAGGCTATCTAATTCATTTTTTGGCGCTTCTGGAATCAAATTCCATGAGTTCAATAGTATTCTTAATTCTGAAAACTTATTGTTGAAATCTTTATTTATCTCTTCTTTTTTCATTCAATTTATTATGAATAATTAGATTTTAACAGCCCATTGGGATTTCAAACTCAATAATTCTTTCAATAACCTGATTATTTTTATTTGTCAAAATAATTTTTAAAAATATCCTACTTATTGAAACACCACTTGGATATTCATCCGCTTTTTAATATTCTTAATTAAACTTGACCATCTTTCTCCACAAAACTCATTCACTGCTTTTTTAAGTTCTTCTATTTTTATAGGAATAAATTGTTTCCAATCTTTCCTTGAATATTCAAAAGTTTTAAATGAATTTTTAGTTTCATCGTATGGTAATTTCTTCCATTCAGAATAAAAGTGTTTCCATTCTGTTAAATCACAATGCGGTCCTTTATCCATTATTGTTATGCTATTTTCATATTGTTGGAAAACTTCTACTTTTTTATATTTTTTTTGGATAATTTTAAGGTACTTGTTTTCTGGTGTCTCAGACAAATCTAAACTTAATTTAACAGTGTCTTTTTGAATTTTTTTTAAAGCTTTTAAGTTCTCTAAAAGTTCTACATTATCTAACTCAACTATAAAACTATTAAACTTTATTTCTAAACGTTTTTTCAGCTCTTTACCTGTTAAAAAACCACTAAAAACATATCCTTTTATTGGTTTATTATCCATAGATCCTTGAACCTTTAACCAAGAACCGTTTATTTTTTCTCCATTATCAACTATCGAAAACTTAATACCTGTTTTTTCTTGGACTTCTATTTTCTCAGCATACTTGAATTTACCTAATCGTTTTGAGTTTTTATTAGGTTTTTCTCTAACTATTAATCCATTATCTGCATTAACATATCGTATTTCTTGTCCGTAAAAAGAGCTACATGCTGTTAATACTAGAATAATTAATATTATTTTATTCATTTTTGTTGCTTGTTAACTTATTATACAATAAAACGTATTCTTAAATATTTTGTTAAGATGAAAATAATTATATTTATTTACTTCTTATCCCTCAAAAAGAAACTATTTTAAAGGTATTAATAAAAAGACAGTGTTACCTTTTAAAGCAAAAAAGCTACAAATTATTACTTTACTCATTTTATTAATTCTATTATAGCTGCTTTATTATGATTTCTTGATGTTATTTGGTACTTCTCTTTTGGAATTGATTTAAAAAAATCTCTACCCTCTTTCATATTAGCATTATCAACATAAATAATAGTACTGGTGTGAAAATTAGGCTCCAGGATTTTAAATAGAGGTTCATATAAATTCATCCAACCATCAAAAAATAATAAATCAAATGAAGTTCCAGATTCAAATTTAATATGTGGAATGTCTTTTTTTCATATTTCCTATAGATAAGCTAGCTTATTTACATATTATTAATCATCTTTTTCAAATTTTGTTTATTTACTTAATTTCAATATTCTAAATGCTCCTTGAACTACCAATAGAAATACAATTGTTCCAATAATTAAATCAGGTGTACTTGAGTTCAACCAGCTTACTAAAAATCCAGCAATTATTACTCCCAAATTAATAATTACATCATTTGAGGTAAAAACCATACTTGCTTTCATATGAGCCTCTTGTTTACTCTTTGATTTTTGTAAAATATAAAGACAAATGCCATTTGCAATAAGTGCAAAAACTGAAACAATAATCATTGTCGAAAAGTCAGGAAGTTTCTCTTCTCCATAAAATCTTCTTAAAACTTCAATAAACCCTATAATTGCTAGTATTATTTGAAAATATCCAGCAAGTTTAGCTATTCGCTTTTTCCTCTTTAAAGTTCCTCCAACAGCAAACAAACTAATTCCATAAACAAAACTGTCTGCAAGCATGTCTAAACTGTCTGCCACTAAACCTATTGATTTTGAAACTATTCCTGTTGTTATTTCTATTATAAAAAAGGCAAAGTTAATTACTAGTACATACCAAAGTAGCTTCTTCTGGTTAGTGTTTTCTTTAAAATCAGTTTTATCAGTTTGTTCTGTTAAGATTTTCTTTCCTCCTAAATTTAGTTCTAGAATAGATTTTTCGATTTGGTCAACAACATCTTCATTATGAAAAACAATTAATTTCCTATTGGGTATATCAAAATCCAAATTTACAATACTTGAAATTCCATCTAATTTCATTCGGATTAGGTTTTCCTCCGAAGGGCAATCCATTTTTGTAATTTCAAATATTGTTTTTTTCATTTAGTTTATTTGCTTTTCAGTTTTTTATTTTCCTTTTAATCCATTTTTTCTGTTTCCAAAAATATTAAAAATACTAAATTTAATGATGAGATTAAAAAAGGAACACTTGTCCAAAAAGCTATTGCATAAACAGAATTATAATCCCAATTTCCTGATGTTAAAAAGTAAACTGACATCCACAAAAAAATAATTCCAACAATTTCTAAAATTTGTTTAGACAACTTCCTTTTTAGAAATAAACTGATAATTAATAGTATTTTACCAATTAATGATACAAGTCCTATTGACATAATTGTATCACTAAACTCTCCTGTTAAAGTAAAACCTTTATCATAAACTAAGTTAGGAATACTAACAATATCTATAATTCCCATTATTCCAATTCCGTGACCAATCCCAAGAATTATAAATGCATGCAAAATTATTGTACGAATAATTGATTTTCTTTTATTTTTCAAAGTTTGTTTTTCTTTTTATTCTTTTTCTTTGGGGTAACATATTGTTAGAGAATAAACAAAAGAAATTAGAGAAAAAAACAAAGTAAAACTTAAAACGATTAAAGTTTTATCTATTAATTCGGTTGAACTTCCATTTGTAAACTCATCCATTCTCCAAGCAAAAGTTCTATAGTTTAGACAAAAAATAAATCCCCAAGCACCACAAAGAAGTCCTTTTGCTTCAATTTTGTTTAATACTGTAATCCCTCCAAATAAAAGCAATGAAATACCAATATAATCACATATTAATTGTATAATTGATTGTCCAAATTTAAAATGATACCAAGTTTCCATTGTGAAATGAATAATTGCTATAATTATTGAAAACCAACAAAAGTATTTTATATTTTTTTCTTTTTTCATAATAAATTACTTACTAAACCTCTTAGATTATCTATTTACGCTTTATTAAGGTTAGTTTTATCTATTCTTTTATATACATTCGGGTTATGTTTCTCCATATAAAAATCAGGATTAAGCACTTCTGTAAACCCAAATTTTTTATAAAGCCATTCTGCTGTATTTGTTAATAAAATCCAACGTCTTAACCCTTGTAGGTTTGGATGCTCCATTATTTCATTTATTAACCATTTACTTAATCCTTTTCCTCTATATTCATTTAAAACATAAACATCTCCTAAATATGCAATAGTTGAATAGTCTGAAATTATTCTAGCAAAGCCTATTTGCTTGCTTTTGTAATAAAGTCCAAAATTTAAAGAGTTTTCAATTGATATTTTCAATGTATCGATTGGAATTCCGTTAGCCCAATCTGTTTCATTTGCAAGGAATTTGTGAATACTTACAATATCTAATTTATCCTTGTCTGTTGAAATGGTATAATCATCTTTATGTACTTCTCTAATTTTCATTTCAGCTTTTTAATTAATTACCAATTTGTTTTTACGTTGTAATATACCGTAAAAATAAAGTGATTTTTCACAAGTATCAAAACTGTTTATCTTTTTCTTTAATAATCTTCATTCCTTAATATATTAGTTTAAAACAAGTTGAAACTTACTTGTTGAGGATAGTAATAGTTGTTACGAATACTAAAAGTATCTGAGTAAGAATACTTGTGATACACAATAATATAAGTTATGCTATTATATTAGATAAACCTTCACATACATTAAAAAAGTCTATCTAACTTATTTATTCTCTACACTTACAAACTATTCATTCGGTAAATACAATGCTTTCTTCCAGTTTTTAGCCTTTTTAACTTGTTCTAAAGTTAAATTTTTTGCCTTAAAAAAATTTGCTCCACTAATATCAGCACCTATAAAAGAAGTATTCCTTAAATCAGCACCATCAAACATTGCTCCTTTTAAATTTGCATTTCTAAAATTTGCACTAGATAAATCAGCACCTATAAATATTGCCTTTGAAAAGTTAACAACCTCTTTATAATGTGTCCTTGGATATTGAGGTTTCTTTTTTATTTTACTAGGAAACGATATCGCCTTAATATTAGACAAATTGGAGAGTGTAAAATGAGCCTTAGAAAAATCTCCTCTCAATTTTGAGTTTGTTAAATCAGCTCTTCTCAAATCCCATTGATAATTTTTATTATTAATATTCCCAAAATCAATATTGGTTAGAATAGCATCGCTTAAATTAATATCAACCATTTTATTTTGATCTTTAACTGCAAAATAGGTATTCTCTATAGTATCATTTTTAAGCTGTTTGATTATTTCTTTAACTTGACTTTTTAACGATATCTCAACTGGAGGAATTGGTTTTATCAATTTTTGATTTGATATTTCTAAAAATGATATTAAAGCTTGTTCTCTTATTTTTGACGAGTAACGTGGGAAGCCATGTTCCTCTATATCATATAACTTTTCTTTAATTAATAATTTATGATTTTCTATATTAGAAAAGGCCTCTTGATAATTTTGCTGTTGAAGATAATAGTTTTGTTTTTCAATAAGAAAATTAGATTTAGCCATTAAAAAAATTGTTAAAACCCCTACTAATAAACTTCCTGTAATAACCAAAGCTCCTGTTCTAGTAGGTAACAAATTCCATAAAAAGGCTTTCAATGTAGCTATTCTTGTATATCTTAAGTCTCTAAGCCAATAAGACTTAAATAAATTAATTATAGATCTTATTAATCTATGTTCTTGAACAATTAGTTTTCTCTCTAGATTTCTTATTTCTTCACTCAGTTGTTCAATAGTTACACTTTCTATTTTCTTGTTTTCATTTTCCATTTTTTAAAATTTTTAAATTAACCTCTATAACTTTTTTTAAAAATTATTTTTAGTTTTTTTTAGTATCCTAATTAGCCGTTTTTATTTTACATATACCGTTCTTAAACACCTATTTTTTATCCAATTAATTGAAATATTTAGCGGTTTTATTTTATTTGTATTATGTCCTAATGATGGAAATAAAACATATTCAAAAGGTTTATTTTTTAGTTTTAAATTATTAAGTTGTTCAATACACATTTTTACAGGAATTTGAATATCTTTTTCTCCAAATAACCAAAGAGCAGGAACAGAAATATCCTTCAAGTATTCTTTAGGATCAGTAGCTTTAAATTGATACCTATCAGGGTCATTTTTAATATGCTCACGCGCTTCTTTTTCTGAATGATTTTCCCAAAAGTCTACTCTTCCATTTGTATAAAATTGAAATCTTAATTGCTCTAAAGTAGTTATTGTTGGGCAACTAAACAAAACCATAAATTCTATTAATGAATTGTTATTAGCTACTATTGGCATTATCCAACCAGCTTGACTTGCTCCTAAAAGACCAATGGATAGGTCTTTATTTTTTTTATGAAGTAGTTTTACAGCAGCATTAGCATCTTTTGCTAATAAGTTTAAGTTGTCAATACTAATATTATTAGTACCAACTTCTGGTCCTGCATAAACTCCTCCAGACTCACCTACTCCTCGTTTATCATAAGTTAGTACTGAAATATTATGTTTTGCTAAGAATTCTGCTAGTTTTCTCATTCGAGGCACTCTATCTGACCCGTGCACTATTACAACTGCTGAATGTGGATATTTAGGGCTATAAATTGTACCCGATAACTTAACACCTTCACTTTTAAAAATTACATTTTCTGTTTTTATAGCGTCTATAGATTTATGATTCTCTACATTTTCTATATTAGTTTTAGAAGTTTTATTATACGTACAACTAGTTATTATAATTAACAGATAAATAAGATTCGTTTTCATTCAAAGTATCTTTGTTTTGTTACAAAAATTAGACATGTCTAGTTTTAACTAGGTTACTATTTTTTATTCTTTTTAATTATACTAAACTTGTTAGTTATGATCTAAAAACTGTAAAACAAATCTTATTTTTATTTATCCTAAAAATGTTATCTCCATATAATTCTAATAACTTTTGAATTACTATTCTCAATATCTTCAATTGAATATTCTTCTTTATCTGGGCCATTATAATTTCCTAAAGACATTTCATAAATAATATTAGATTTTTTTTCATATAGGTAAATATGATAATGCTCTGTTATTACGCTCATGTTAGAACGTTTATTTTTAACATCTTTATAAGGCATTCCTATTTTTACTCCATACTGATCAGATAATTTGGACTCTTTATCCATCAATACTTCAGACAATACATTGCTTTGGATACTTACCGTTGTTAAAGCAATTTTATCACCAATTTTATATATATAATAATCCGGCCCATCTTGCGTGCCAATACTTTTAGATACTTTTAAGTTATTAAATGCTTTTTTTATTACTGATTCTTCAATAGTCATTCCCTTCTTTAAATTAAGTTTTCCAAAAGAATTCTCTTTTAAAACTAATTCATTTGTACTTATTGAAGTGCTTGGTTCTATTTTTTTTGAAGGAGCTTTTTCTGCTTTCTTATCAGTTTTACAAGAGGTTATTACTATAAAACTTAATATTAAAATTAATATTCTCATATTTTAATTATCTAATCTAGTTGATAGTTACATATAAAAGGGTACATTAAAATTTAACCTAACTTTTATAAAATACTTTCTAACAAATTTAACTTCTAGGTAATATTTTCAATTCTGATTGAATTTCGTCATATAATTCGTTCTCCCAATTTATTCCATCTATTTTTGGGTATTCTGAGTTTATTCTAAAATCTCTTGGACTAATTATTATTTTAACTTTATTTCTAATTGCCTTTTGTGTTAGTACAAATACTTCTTCTATTGCCTCATCACCAATAGGTATACAACCTATTGTCACAGATTTACCATGTATAAAAATATCACCTCCCATATCTGAAACACTTGGTAATTTAGTTTTTAACTTGTCAAAATCATTGGGATAGCTAACTTTAATTGAAAGGTAATACAAACTATTTGGATTTAGATATTCAACTTTATATACTCCTTCAGGAATTTGCCTATCTCCTTCTTTTAGTTTGGGCCCCAAATTGCCGCTATAAGCCGTAAAAGGATATTCTTTTATTAATTTAATTTCATTATGATTTTTTGAGTAAACTTGAAGTATTCTTTCTTCTTTGAATGCTACTAGAATTAACTCTTTAGGGTAACTCTTTTTGTATCCAACTATACCTAGTTTTTTTTCAAGACGACTCCAAACTTTATCTTCTATTTTATCTATCCTTGATTCAACAGTCTCCTTATTTTTAATTTTATTTACAATTGGTAAATAAACAGATTTACTGTATTTAAAAAAGATGATAATTACAGTAACTAAACTTAATATTAAAACTAATTTTCTATTCATTTTTTTAGTAAGCATTATGTATTTGGGCTACTAAACAAATTTTATGTAATTTACTTATCATTCAAATTAAAGTAAACTTTTTATATTCAATTTGTTTCTATAAATTATCAAAAAATTGCCCTTGGTTTGTTATTTTTAGTTTTTAAACACACACCTTATCTCACTGTACTACAAACTATACCCTTTTTAGAATAAAGATTTTTACCCGTTAAATTCTTTAGCATATTCAACCATTCCATTTACTCCTTTAAGCCCATCTTCAACCAATTCAATTACCATGCAATTTTCTTTTGGTACTTCAAAAGGTAATTTGATTCCATATTTATCAGCTTGTTCATAACCAAATTTCGGGTAATAACTTTCATGGCCAAGAAGAATAATTGATTTATAACCTAATTCCCTCGCTTTATTATGAGAATGGGTTATCAATTTTCCACCGATACCTTTATTTTGAAACTCAGGAATTACAGAAACAGGAGCAAGAGCTAAAGAGTCAAATTCTTTCGTTTTGTTTTTAACTTTCACTTTAGTTATCAAAATATGCCCTACAATCTTTCCATTGACTTCTGCAACTATTGATAATTCAGGAATAAAAGCTTTTGATGTTCTTAATCTCTCTACTAAAAATTGTTCTTTATGATCTGTAAATTCTTCTTCTTTAAATGCTTTTTCTATTACACTAAAAACCTCTTTAAAGTCATTATTATTTTCTTGTCTAATTATCATTCTATTTTCTTTTATATCTATCATGGGGCTGGTTTATTATTACACCTATGTATTAATTAGAGTTATTATAATATCCTTTTAATATTTATACTTATTTTTCTTCATATTTTTAATCAACTTTCCTAATTTTTTACTCTTCTTTTTTCTTTCCTGAACATTTGATTCAAAATATAGTCTTTCTTTTTCCATTTTAAGAAAATTCTCATATAAATCAGAATCTAAAACACCTTTATCTAAAGCAACTAATACTGCACATTCATCTTCATTACTATGAGTACAATCATTGTATTTACAACCTTGTGCGATGCTAAATATACTCTTAAATGTTGTTTCAAATCCATCAGCTGTATCTGTTATCCCAACTTCTCTCATTCCTGGATTGTCTATGAGAATTCCTTTTGGAAAAACTATCAATTCTCTATGTGTAGTAACATGCATTCCTCTGTCTATACTCTTACTAATTACACCAGTTTTCATCACTTTTTCTCCAACCACTGTATTAATTAATGTAGATTTCCCTACACCAGAAGAACCTAATAAACAATAAGTTTTACCACTAATTAATTTGGACTTTAACTTATCAATTCCTCTTTTAGATTCACTACTTAAAGCAAGTACAAGAACATTTTTAATTCTCTTTTTTACTTGAGTTAGTATCTCCTCTAGTTTTACTTCTTCAATTAAATCTATTTTACTCAGAATAATAATTGGTTCGATTTTAGAAGTATTACAAATAGTTAAATATCTCTCTAGTCGATTAATGTTAAAATCTCTATTAACAGATTGTATAATAAGTCCAACATCAATATTTGTTGCTATAATTTGAGTTTCTCCTTTTCTCCTAACTGCCTTTCTTTCTATAATTGAACTCCTAGGAAAAACGTTATGAATTAATGCTTTCTGTTCATCATATTCTGAAATTGCTACCCAATCTCCAACAAAAGGTAACTCACTTATATTATCAACAGAGAATCTTAGATTCCCTGTAAGCATACAATCAAATTCGTTTAATTCAGTTTTAACAATGTATCGATCTTTATGTTCTAAAATTACTCTACCTACTTTAAAAGAATCTAATTTTTGCTCCTTTCTATAATTTTCTAATTTACTATTATATCCTAATGCTTCAATTGTCATTTCTCTTATTTAGTTCAAATTGATAATATTCTATTAAACATTTGAATAATCAATCTTAATATTTACAATAAATCAAAAATAAAAACAATAATTAACAAATATTAAATAAAATATTTATAAATGTATACAAAACAAGTACTAATTTAACTTTTAAAAATTTCTTTTTACTTTCAATACAATCTACTATCCATTTACTGAATATTTTATCAATTGCTTTATACATTCAGCGTTTAAACTAGAAGCATAATCTACCTCTATTGTTTTCCATTTAGTGGTATCTGATATATTTTGTATTTGCACAATAAGTTCTCGTCTTTTGTTAAATTCTATTTTCCATTTTTTAATAACTTCAGAACCATATTTATCAATCCATTGTTTTTCTTTTGGATTCTCAAAATGCTTTTTCATAAACTGATTAGGTTCACGTTGTTTAAAATACCATATACCTTGAAGCTCTATTTTGTCATTTTTTAAAACTTTTGTCAGTCCATCATATTGTTCTAACGTTCTTGGATATTCAGATAACAATATATTTCCACTAAATGTTTGTAAGTTTCTTGATATAAATCTTCCTATAATTTCTTTTGTAAGCATTTCTCCATTTTCCACCAACTTCATCATTTCTTTTCCTAAATCATCATTATTTCTCAATTGTTCTTTTAGGCAACTAGTTAAATTAAAAATAGAAGCATTTAACTCAGAAGCTAATGCTTTTTCAATTATATCTCTTGGAAATCTCCAATCGAAAAGAAGGATATTTAATTTTTTCATTGTAATTTTTTAATTTCTTTCTAATATTATTTTTCTAAATAAGCTGTAATCTACTTATTGACGCTACTAGTAAATATTAGCAGTAGCAACTATACATATACATACCAGGAGTATCAGAGTAAACTAGAAAATATTCTTAGCCTGCTTTTATTTAAATTTTCGTTGTTTCTATTACTAACTTTCTTTTATAATTTTCTATCCAATTAAGAACTATAAATGCTTTAAAATTCTCTCCTTTTATTTTCAATTCCTTATTCATTTTCTTGTATCGGAACTTATCTCTAAGTTCTTTTTTTATTCTTTTATTGAAGTTGTTTTTTGCTTTATCATTATAAGGTTTAAGGTTTGTAACCTCTAAATTAGAATTCAAATTGACTTCATAAATCAAAGCTCCTTTGATTTCTTTTTTAAATAAGTTTGTGTTTAATTTTTCTTTTGTGTATTGTATAATATTTTGAGTTGTATTTTTATGAATATTAGCTTTAGTCACCTCTCTCAATATTGATAATACTTTAAAAGTCGGAATATTTTTAGCTAAACAAAATGAAGTTACTAAAAATCCATTTTCATTTTTATATGCTAAAATGAAATACTCAAAGTTAATTTCAGGAATAAAACTACATGAACTACTCTCTTGACTTTCAATAAATAATTCTGTTTTTTTATTTCCAACAAACTGTTCTATGACTTCATACTCCACTTTATAAAACTCTTCAAAATCACTTACTTTTTTTAAAGAAGTAAACTTTATAATTCCAATAAATTCAATACCGGAAAAAGCATTTGTTAGTCTTAATTGAGAACAACTACAACCAAAACTTGTAACGGTAGATAGTAAGAAAATTATTAATATTATCTTTTTCATCACTTCACTATTCAATATTCCTAACAAAGTAATTTTTAAGAAAATAGATTTGCACAAAAATTAGCAACATCGCAAAAAAGCAAGCATACACCATAGCGTTAGATACCGTAATATGTTCAAATACATTAAGAGAAGACCAATCTAACTCAGGTGTGTACTTAGACCAACCAAACTCCTTAAGAGATTTACCATTGGCTACATATACTAAAGAAGCAATTAACCCTAATACCAATACAAACCACCCTTTTTTAGAAATTAATGGCGTAACCTTATATACCGCTTTATTCTCTTGCTTTTCAATGGCTTTTAAAATAGTAGCGGTAAAATCAATGGAAGGTTTAGCTACTTCTAGCTCCTGCATATACTTTTTAGCAAAAGCATCTAACTCCTCTATGTGTTTATTTTCTCCCATATTGTTTTATTAATTCAGGTTCAACATTCTTTTTAACTACTGTTAAAAGTCGTTTTCTTGCTCGGTGGAGCTTTACTTTTACATTCGCTTCAGATAATTCTGTTACTTCCATAATTTCCTTTAAACTTAATTCTTTAAAATAAAACAGCCAAAGTATAGAACGTTCTTCTTCGGGTAACTGTAATAAGCATTCATTAATAATTACCGCTCGTTCCTTTCGTTCTATACCTTCTAAAACGCTGTCTGTTGCTTTTATTTTATGAAGCGTAACTTCATCAATAGTATCAGTATTATACTTTTCTTTCCTCTTTTTTAAAGCATCTAAACAATTTCTATACGCTATTTTATACAACCAAGTAGAAAATTTAGAATCGCCTTTAAAATTGGCTAAGTACTTATAGGCTTTTATAAAAGTATCCTGACTTACTTCTTCTGCTTCTTCTCTACTCTTTAGCATTTTTACTGCCAATGTAAATACCAATACCTTGTAATTATCTACAAGATAGGCATAAGCATTTGCATCACCATTCAGTACTTTTTCTATGTAAAACTGATCGTTAATAATAGTTGTTTTATCCCTTTGACTTTTGTAGTTTTAAAAAGGTTACAAAAAAATTGTATTATTTTTTTTAAAATTTAGTGTAACCTTTTTTTAGGTTTGACTGTCATACCCACAAACAATTAAAAATAATTATTAAATTTTAAAATATGGAAGCAGCAGTAGTATTTATGTTTTTATTCGCAATTATATTTGGTATTTGCTATTTATACTTTTCAACACGTAATAAAGAACGATTGGCTCTTATTGAAAAAGGTGTTGATGCCAAGATATTTATGACAGGAGAAAAAAGAAAATCTACCTTTACTTGGCGTGTAGTAATCTTAAATATATCTTTATTATTAATGGGTATTGGTTTAGGAGTGTTTTTAGCATTGCTTATTAATACCTATACCACTATTGATGAAGATCCTTTATACCCAGCAATGGTATTTTTAATGGGTGGTGCTGGTTTATTTCTTGGTTTTAATCTTACTAAAAATTTAGATAAGGAGTAAAATAAGTTTTAATACGTTTTTTAGTTCCTCAAAACCTTTTCACCTGAATTCAATTATTATAGCTAAAAATTAGCTTTTAAACTACTTAATGTCAATTCGAGTATTTTTTATGAAGTGATAACGGAATAAAAATGTATCGAGAACAATCTCGAAGACGAAAACTTCTCGATATAAAATTATTTTCCATTTTATTGCAAATAATTTCACTCGAATTGACATTCATTTTCACCTGAATTAGATTATTATCAATGCTAAAAAACCAGCTTTTAAACACCTGAATGTCAGTTCAATTATTTTTTATAACGTGATAATTGAATAAAAAATATACCAGAATAATTCCGAAGATGAAAACTTTCATTCAGACTTTTTTTATTAGCTAATAAACGACTGTATATCTTTACTTAAGTAAAATGTATAGATCTTTTAAACAAAACATGTAAACCTTTTGAACAAAACATATAAACCTTTTGAGCAAAACATATAGATCTTTTAAACAAAACATGTAGACCTTTTGAACAAAACATGTAGATCTTTTGAACAAAACATGTAGACCTTTTAGCTAAAAGATCTAAATCTTTTAACTTTTTATTAGTACTCAAATACTCTATATTTACTTGGTAAAAGGAATTAACTTCAAAAATTGTCATGATATGTCTATAAAATTTAAGGTAATCCCCAAAAGAAATGCTCGAAATTTAGAAGCTCCCCACAAGTATTATGCTGCGACTATTAGCAATGGTAAAACACAATTAGATGATTTGGCTAAATATGCTACCGAAACTTCTTCGGTTAGTAAAGCCGATGTATTAGCTGTTTTAGAATCGGTTTTTACTAAAATAGCCATAGATGTTGCTGATGGTAAGAATGTTTATGTTGGTGAGTATTTTTCTGTACGCGCAAGCATTAGTAGTACAGGTAATGAAAATATAGAAGATGTTAGTGCTAAAAACATTACAAAGGTTCGTACTATTTTCAAACCTGGTAAACTGATTAAAAATGCTTTAAAATTAGCTAGTTTTAAAAGGGTTACATAAAAACTTAACGCTATTCTTATACATTAAAGTAATCCTTTTCTGTAACAAACAGATTACACCATCAGCTAAGACTTCTTCTTAATAACTAAACTCAAAGTAATTGTGAGAAATTGAAGTAATCTCTTTTTCTTTTACTTTAAACATATTGAAATATATCTTTATTTTTGAAAGAAAAAAACATGGAGCCGTCTAAGCCTTATTATTATTTTAAAAATACTACCGAATGGCGGAGTTGGCTATCAGAAAACTATTCGCAATTCCAAGGTATTTATTTAATATTTTATAAAATAGAAACTAAAAAACCTAGTATGTTATGGGAAGAAGCTGTTAAGGTAGCTTTGTGTTTTGGATGGATAGACTCTACTGTAAAGAGTTTAGGTAATGGAAAACGGCAACAATATTTTTGCCCAAGAAAGCCTAAAAGTGTTTGGAGTAAACTTAATAAAACCTATATAGAGGAATTAACCTCTAGTGGCTTAATGCATTCCGCTGGTTTAGAAAAAGTACAAATTGCTAAAGAAAATGGTTCATGGACTACTTTAGACCCTATAGACAATTTAGTTATTCCTGAAGATTTACAACTTGCTTTTAGCAAGCACCCTATTGCTTATAAAAACTATAAAGGGTTTGCTCCTTCTTACAAGAGAAACTATTTGTATTGGGTATATCAAGCTAAAAGAGTAGCAACAAGAGAAAAACGAATTAAAGAAGTCATTGCTTTATGTGAGGCTAATAAAA
Organism: Tenacibaculum sp. 190524A02b; assembly: GCF_964036645.1. Classification (NCBI taxonomy): domain Bacteria; kingdom Pseudomonadati; phylum Bacteroidota; class Flavobacteriia; order Flavobacteriales; family Flavobacteriaceae; genus Tenacibaculum; species Tenacibaculum vairaonense. The sequence goes on from NZ_OZ038525.1 coordinate 1,421,433, forward strand.
AACAACGATAGTATGGCTAAGATTCTTATTACTGGTGGAACTGGTTTAGTAGGTAAACGTTTACAAAAACTATTAAAACAACTGAATCATCAAATTGTTATTTTATCTCGAAATCCTAAAAAGGATAATGAATTTAAATGGAATATAACTGAACACTATATTGATGAAAAAGCTTTTGAAGGTATTACCCATATTATTCATTTAGCTGGAGCTGGTATTGCTGATAAAAGATGGACTACTAAAAGAAAAAAAGAACTTATGAATAGTAGAGTGGCTTCTGCCAACCTACTCTTTTTCTATATTAAAAAATTGCAAGTACCCTTACAAGGTTTTATTGCTGCTTCAGGAATTAGTTATTATGGAGCGGTTACTACTGAGAAGACATTTATTGAAAATGATCCTTCTGGAAATGATTTTATTTCTGAAATTTGTATTAATTGGGAAGAAGCTTCCAATCAATTTAAAACACTTTCTATTCCGGTTACTATTTTAAGAATTGGTATTGTTTTAAGTGCACAAAATGGCGCATTATCTAAAATGAATACGCCTTTATTCTTATCTGTATTAGGTAGTGGCAAACAATACATGCCTTGGATTCATATTGATGATTTATGTCAGCTTTTTATATTAGCTATAGAGAATAAACAATTTACTGGAACTTATAATGCGGTGGCTCCTGAGCATCAAACCAATACTTCTTTCACCAAAACCTTAGGAAAAGTAATTAAAAAGATAGTAGCACCTATTTCCGTTCCTTCATTTGTATTGAAACTTATTTTAGGAGAATTGGCCTGTATTTTATTGTACGGAAGTAAAATATCCGCAACTAAAACACAGCAACATTATACATTTAAACACACTAAGCTTAGTAATGCTTTAGAAGATTTACTTATGAAGTAACATTTTATAAGTATCATTATTTTGACAGCTATAAAAGAAGCTTATATACTATATAAGGAATAAACCTCACAGATTTAAAAACCTGTGAGGTCTAATAATAATTATAAATATATGTCTTAAATATAAGCCCTCCTCTTCAACTCCTTAACTCCTTAACTTCTTAACTTCTTAACTTCTTAACTTCTTATAACTATATCTACTACTTTTCCTAACTCCTCATGCCACACTTAAAAATCAAAACGATAATTAATTTTAAAAGCAGCTCCCCAATTTGTACGTTGTATTGTTTTATCAAAATTATCAGTAACTACCAGATACATATACGATAATGGTTTGTATTCCCATTGTAATCTTGAGTTTACATTAAAGTTGTTTCTTTGTGTATTGTATTGTACGTAGGTAGTCCAGTTTAACCGATTGTTAAAAAATACTTCACCTGTAAAACGAGCTAAGTGAAAGGTTCTATTGCCTAATTCATTTAAATCAATCGAATTTAACTCATAAAGTGTTTCTAAATTAGCAAAAGGTAACAACCTGTATTTCAAACTTAAAACACCTCTATATCGAGTTCCTGAATAATAACTACCGTATTGATTTTCAATTTTTGCTACAATGTTTTTATTTGGGGTAGTATTATAGCCAACCTGTGCTCTACCATATCTATAAATACCAGGCATAATAAAATTTCCATTCTGTAATACATCAAAACCATATTGTAGGTTTTCATAATCATAATTAAGGTTTGTATACACAAAGGATAAATCTTTAAACCAAATAGCATGGTTATAATACCAAGACATTTGTGTTAAGGTTCCGTTTTCATTCCAAAAGGAATTATTCTCCAATAAAAGATAGCGTTGTGAATTAATCGTTTTAGACTCTTTAGGGAAACGGGTTAATATAACAGAACCGTTAAAGTGAGAGTACCCTTCTCTAACTACTTTAGCATTAATAGGATCATAATTATACAATCTTGGTGTAAAACCAACATCTGTAATATAATTTCTGTTTACTTGTTTAAACGATGTATTCCAGCTAAAACCTCTTCTATTATACCAAATACCTGCGTGGTAAAAACTATTGTTTTTAGTAATGCCTTGGTTAAAACTTTGACCATAGTTTGCTACACCTGTCCACTTTTTATCATCCGACTTATAATTAACATTCATTCCTGCTACTCTATTGAAATCATTTCCAAATGAAAAATTATTGGTTTCCTGTCTATTAATTATAAAACCTGTGGCTGTAAAATTGTTAGAAATTTGTTGCTCTGCTACTAAAGTTCCATAGTTTTGTGCTGCTAAATTATCATTAGAAGTTGTTTGAACATTTAATACACCTAACCTTGTTTTAGGCGCAACATTACCAGATAGTTTAATTCCAAATTGTACTTCTCTATCCGCACCTATTCTTCTTGAGTAAAAAGGATTCACTCCATTAACACCTAAGTTTGAAAATAAATCAGAGTTTTCTAAGAAAAAGTTACGTCGTTCAGGAAAAAATACAGAAAACCTTGTTAAGTTGGTTACTTGTTGATCTACTTCTATCTGCGAAAAATCTGGATTGATAGTTGCATCTAGTTTTAGGGAAGAAGTAACATTATATTGTACATCTAAACTAGGCTTGTATGTAGTTTCTGTTTTATTATCACCTATCTCTTTTTGATGATTTACTGTAAATGATGGTATTACGGCAAAACGAGAGGTTGCTTTTTCAGGAAGCGCTTCCACTTCTAAACTTTTATTAAATCGTAAATCAAAAGTAGGATAGTTCCTTTTTACATTAGTATAGAGGGTCCATGTGTTATTTTTTATATCTCTTGTATAAAACTGAACTCCAAATGTTGAATTCCCTTTTTTATAGCTTAATGCTTTTAAAGGAATCGCTATCTCATACTGTTTTAACTTTCCTTTTTGAATTGCTTTAGATGTCCAAACGGCATTCCAACTAAAATTTAAGTTATACCCATTATTTACGCGTTCAATTAATCCATCTGTTTGATTCCCTAATGAATTAATAGCGAATAAATACCCGTTTTGATCTTGGTTTTGAGTATCTAAAACCATTATAAACGAATCACTAGAAGCTATGGAAACATCTCTTTTTAAAGTACTAACTTGTGTTTTCTCTGTAGTGTCTTTATAAGTAACTCCTACATAAATGTATTCTTTATTATGGAAAATTTTTACTTCGGTTTGATTCTCTGCCTGTCCTTCATCAATGGGCATGTAATTGTAAAAGTTGGTATGCACTGGTAAATCCTGCCATACTTTTTCTTCAAAATGCCCATCAATAGCTATCGTTACTTTTTTGTAAGGAATCTTTAATTCTTGGCCAAAATTTGTTCCGTACAAAAAACAACTACATACAACTAAAATAAACTTTCTCATTCTTCTTATCCTTCTACTTTAGTAGCTGTTTTACTTATTATTTTCCACTCTGAATCAATCTTCTTTAACAAGAATAAATCTATGTACCGCAAGTTTCCTTTAGAAAACAGAATCTCTACTTTAGCTGTAGCAATATCTTTTACAATTGCTACTTCTAAAATTTTACCAACACGTCCGTTAAACTTATTAGGTGTACCTTTTTTAAAAAAACCTACATAATCTTCTGGAGCCAATTTTTTAAACTCACCATCTTTCATGGTTAAGTATAAAGTAGCATTCTCAGCAAAAGCACTTTTTAACATTGCTAATTTGTTGTAAGAACTTCCATTAATGTAATTGTTTAAAGCTTTTTTAACTGATGCCTCTTCTTGTGGAGTTTTACAATCTTTTAAACTTTTATTTTTTGAAGTACATGTTATCTTACTATGGTTTCCATTAGCGCTTGCTAAAAGTTCTTGTTGTGTGTTTTTTTCAGTCTGTGAAAAGCTCAAAAGAGAGCATAAAATAGCAATGCTTACTATTACATTTTTCATTTTAAAAGTTTTTTAAATTCTTAGCAAAACTGATAAAATGTGTAATAAAATCGATTTTGGATTATAATTTAGGCGTCCTAAATTATAATTTTGGACTGTTAACCTACTGTTATTCTTGGTTTTTATATTCAGATGGAGTCATGCCTGTATTTTTTTTAAAAGTAGCGTAAAAGCTAGATTTTGAAGAGAAGCCAGCTTCATATCCTATAGACTCTAAGGTGTATTGTGTATTTTGTTTTATAATATTTTTGGCTTCTTCAACTCTATATTCATTAATAAATTGTGCAAAGCTTTTACCTAGATTTTCATTTACTAATTGAGATAGTTTATGAGGAATTATATGTAATTCTTTTGCCACATCTTTTAATTTTAAGGTTGAATTTTTATATAGTTTTTCTTCCTGCATTAATTTATTTAAATCAGAAATGAGTTTATCAACTTCTGTTTTATCAATTTTTTTTGCCTTGTATTTTTCGGGAATGTCTTTAAAAATAGTTTCTCTGTTTTTTTTAAATAGTAAAAAAATTAACAAACCATAAAACACGAAAGAAAAGGTTAATGTTCCTATTAAATACAAGTAAAAATATCCTATTATATAGGCTATATAAATCAGCAAATTGGCTAAGAATACAGCTATTAACCATATTTCAGAAGTAGTGGTACGTTCTCTTTTTATCAATTTGCTAAAAATATCTTTTAATAAATATCCAGCCGCTAATACATAAACACCCCAAACACCGTAAATAAACTGAACAAAATAGTTAGCCCAAAAAGCTCTGTGTGTTTTATAGGGCTTGAGTAGACCTACTATTAGAATAACTGCTATTAAAACCGCATAATGTAACTTTCCTATTTTAGGAAATTTCTTTTTATTTTCTATGGAGGTTTTTATATAGAAAAATAACGATACACCAATTAAAAAACAGGCTGATAAGCCAATTTGAAGTATTAGCAAGTCTCTATCTTCACGTGGAGTAAAAATTGTATAAACTGACTTCCCTATTCTTGTACTTAGTACTAATAGTAAAATGCCTAAAAATAAATTTTGGACTCTTTTTACCTTATGAAAAAATATAAAGTAAAGGCTTAATAAAAAGCCGTTAAATACGCCTAAAGCACAAAAAAAGAATAATATAGGTGTGTTAAAATTCACAGTAATTATAAAAATATTAAGTAGCACTAAAATAAAAAAAGCTCAGAAGTTTCTGAGCTTTTCACAAAATTAAATAATTTTTATTTATTTTTTTTCTGTTGTTATTTTGATGTTAGATTTCATTTTTTTCTCCATAATATCCATATTCATTAATATATCCATTATATCAATAGTACCTGTTGCTCTATCAATAGTTGCAGTACCTTTTATATCTCCTTTGGCGATACCACCTACAGTTCCTGTAACATCTAATAGTACTTTATCTTTCTTTATTGAAGTTACTTTATAAACAAAATTTGTATTTACACCTTCAGAAGTTGTCTTGGAATCCTTCCATTCCATACCAACAGTCACTGCTTCTTTTGGATAGACAATTGAGTTATTGTTTTCTTTAAATTTAGATACATCTCCTGAACCAGATATAATTTTTGTTTCTGTTATTTCTCCAAATTCATTATACTTGAACATGGCTACAGTTTCTAAAAGTGTTTTCATTTGTCCATGCGCTCCTTTAGCAAATGGATCCATTTCTTCCTCTTTCATATCTGAGTTATAACTCATCGTTTGCCCAGCCATAATCATATCTATAGAGGTATTTTTAAAACTCATTTCAGAGGAATACACTCCATCTTGAACATCTTTAATATCCATTTCCATATTCATTCCAATATTCATTTCCATAGCGCCCTCTACCACTTGATTCATTTTCATTTTAACTACGAATGCATCCCCTTTTTCATAGTTTAATCGAAGTAAAGCCTTTTCTTGTGCCATACTTATTGTTGTTACAAACAATAATAAAGCAATTAATTTTTTTGTCATTTTTAATTATTTATAAATTTCAGCGAATATACATAAATAAAAATGCTCAGGGTTTCCTGAGCATTTTTATTTTATCTTAAAATAGTTTTAAAAGTCTTGGTTTACATCCCAAGCTTCTAATATTTCTTTAAACGTTTTGATAAACATGCCTCCTAAAGCTCCATTAACAACTCTGTGATCATAAGAATGTGATACAATCATTTTTTGACGAATTCCAATAAAATCTCCTTCTGGAGTTTCAATAACTGAAGGCTTCTTTACAATAGCTCCTAATGCTAAAATGGCTACTTGTGGTTGGTTTATGATAGGTGTACCCGTAATACTTCCAAAACTTCCAACATTAGTAACTGTATAAGTTCCTCCTTGAATATCATCTGGGCTTAACTTATTAGCTCTCGCTCTAGTTGCTAGGTCATTTACTTGTTTAGTCATACCAACTAAACTTAACTGATCTGCATTTTTAATTACAGGAACAATTAAATTACCATCAGGTAAAGCTGCTGCCATTCCTAAATTGATATTTCCTCTTTTGATGATCTTATCTCCATCTACAGAAATATTTATTAAAGGATGTTTTTTAATAGTTTGTGCCACAGCTTGCATAAAGATTGGTGTAAACGTTAGTTTTTCACCTTCTCTTTTTAAATAAGCATCTTTAACTTTATTTCTCCAATTAACAATATTTGTGACATCTATTTCAATAAACGATTGTACATGCGCTGAGGTTTGTAATGAATCTACCATATGCTTTGAGATTAATTTCCCCATACGGCTCATTTCAATGATCTCATCTTCTCCACTCATAGTAACAGGAACGGCTGCTTGTTTTACTGCTGGTCTTTGTGTTACTTGAGAGGTTACAGTTTCTGTAGCTACAGTAGTAGTTCCTCTATTTTCTATATAAGTTAAAATATCCGTTTTAGTAACACGTCCTTCTTTACCTGTTCCTTTTATAGTTTCTAACTCGCTTACAGATATTCCTTCTGTTTGTGCTATACTTTTTACTAAAGGTGAATAAAAACGGTTACTTGTTGTAGTATCTAATGTAGCATTTGAACTAAGACTTACCATTTCTTTTGCTTGTTCCATAGTTTTTTCAACCTCAGCAACAGCTTCTTCAACCACTACACTTTCATTAGTACTTTCTTCTACTGCTCCTTCTCCTTCAACTTCTATAATAGCTATAGTTTGTCCTACTTGAACTACGGCATCTTTATCAAATAATATTTCAATAAGTTTACCCTCTACTTCACTAGGCACTTCACTATCTACTTTATCCGTAGCTACTTCTACTATGGTGTCATCAATTTCAATAGTTTCACCTACTTCTTTAACCCAAGAAGTAATCGTTGCCTCAGCAACACTTTCGCCCATTTTAGGTAACTTCAATTCGTATCTAGCCATTAATGTATAGTTTTTAACGCTTGCGAAGTTACTAAAATCCAGTGATTTTTCCATGTTTTTTGGCATGTTTTTTTAGTAGCAACGTTGAAATAAATTAAATTATTCCTAAAAAAAACCTAAAACACAAGTGATTAATTATTAAAAAACATCTTAAAAAGACCTTATATTAAGAATAATTCATTTATAGTTTTATCTATTTATGATGTTCTTAGATTATAATATTGACTAGTCCTAAATAACCGTTACAGTTATTTATTGATTAAATATATTAAACATCATCTAAAGTTATAGCTTTAGATGATGTTTTTTTTCGATATGATTTTATTTTCATAATGTTTTGTTGATGTGCTTGGTCAGGAGTTTTAAAATGACATGACCAATGCGGTCTTTTAGAGTTATAAATAGTTATTGATTGTTTTACTATTTTCTCCATTATCTTAATATCTAGATTTGTAGTATTGGTAAAGAACTCTTGTTTCAAGATTCCATTAACCCTTTCAGCTATGGCATTTTGATATGGATCATATGATTCTGTCATACTGCATTTAAGCTTTTGTTTTGACAAAATATCTTGATAGATGTTACTACAGTACTGTATCCCTCTATCTGAATGATGGATAAGTTCCTTCTCTGGATATACTCTGTTTTTTATAGCCATGACCAAGGCTTTTACAGTTGAGTTCACCGCTAAAGTTTTATCCAAATGGTATCCCACAATTTTCTTAGAATATGCATCTGTAATTAATGATAAATACATAGGTTTTTTACGGCTCCCTAAATAAGTAATATCTGCTACCCATACTTGTTCTGGTCGATTTACTTCCAAAGTTTCAATAAGATTAGCATGTTTTCTAAAACGATGATGTGAGTTGGTTGTAATATGGTAACTTTTTTGTCGTTTTATCAATAGTTTATTAGCTCGTAAAATATCAAATAATCGATCCCTTCCTACACCTAAACTGCCTAATTCTTCTGAAAGAATATAATACAGTTTTCTTGTTCCAATTCTTGGCTGTTCCATTCTTACATCCTTAACCAACTCAACAACCTTATTGGCTATGGTGTGAGCTTTGGTAACTCTATAATTAGCTCGATAATACACCTGCCTACTAAACCCGAGTAATTTACAGGTGGAAGAAATACTTTCTTTCTTTTGTAAAACAAACATATCAATTACTCGGTTTTGGAGTTTTTTCTGATAGGAATCTTATACTCTTTCTCAGCTAAATCAATCATCATATCAAATAGTATCGCTTTCTTCTCTACTGCTGCTGCTTGAGCTTTTAAACGATTATTTTGCTTTTCTAATTGACGTAATTTTTGTTCTAACTCTAATAGTTTTTGTTCTGGTGATTTTGGCATAGTAGATGGTGTTTGATGATCCCAATCAAAGTTACCATATTTTCTTAACCATACTAAAACAGTGCTACGACCTTGAATCCCATATTTAAGTTGAGCCTGTTTGTAAGTTAGTTCGCCTTTTTCTACTTCCGATACAACCGAAAGTTTAAAACTCATAGTATAATCTTTCTGTGTACGTTTGCGGTAAATATTGTCATTCATAATGTTACATAATTGTGTAACGCTATTTCAGGACGAGACATATTTTATAAAAAAAGAGGTAACTATCTTTTATGCTACCTTTTTTATTGTTTATTCTATCCATTCTTTTGGTTCGGCTAAAACCTTAAGTAATTTAGCTTCTTCTGTTCCTTCTTCTGGATGATGGTTATATATCCATTGTACTGTTGGTGGTAAACTCATTAAAATACTTTCAATTCTTCCATTTGTTTTTAACCCAAATAAAGTTCCCCTATCATGAACTAAATTGAACTCTACATATCTACCTCTTCTCACTTCTTGCCAATTTTTGTTTTCTTTAGTATAAGCTATTGCTTTTCTTCTTTCAACAATAGGTACATACGATTTTAAAAAGCTATTTCCTACCTCTGTAACAAAGTTATACCTATCTTCCATTGTATATTCATCCGTCTTTTTTAAATAATCAAAGAACAAACCTCCTACTCCTCTAGCTTCATTTCTATGTGCATTCCAAAAATACTCATCGCAAGTCTTTTTAAACTTTGGATAAAAGTTACTGTCATGTTTATCACACGCTTCTTTGCATGTTTGATGAAAGTGAATAGCATCTTCATCAAATAAATAGTAGGGAGTTAAATCTTGTCCTCCTCCAAACCATTGGGTTACTATAGCTCCAGAAGCATCATACATCTCAAAATAACGCCAATTTGCATGAACAGTAGGTATAAATGGATTTTTAGGATGTATTACTAAACTTAAGCCGCATGCAAAAAAGTTCCCATGCTCTACTTTAAATTGTTTTCTAAGTACTTCTGGTAATTCTCCATGAACAGCAGAAATATTTACGCCTCCCTTTTCAAAGATATCTCCATTTTCAATAACCCTAGTTCTTCCGCCTCCACCTCCTTTTCTTTTCCAAAGGTCTTCTTTAAAGGTAGCTTTTCCGTCTACTTTTTCTAACGTAGAAGTGATAGTGTCTTGTAAATTTTGGATGTATGCGTAAAATTGGTCTTTCATTACTTTTGGTTATTAGCATCGTAAAAAGATATAATACTCTTATTTCTTTGCCTCGAAATTAAAATTGTTACTTTATTAAATACCTCGTAGTCTTATCTAGAAGTAGTTTTAGAAAAGCAAAAATAGTTATTCTGGAAGTTCTTTTGATTGAATAATCTTAATAGTTTCTGTAGTAGCTGCTGTTACAGATAAAGGAAAGACTAAAATAATACCAACTATTGGGATTAATAAGAGTAGCATAAATACAATTCCATTACCAATAGCTACTCCTTTATTTATTTTTACAAAGTTTATACTTTCTCTATATTTAAAGTGTCTCTCTAAGGTATAATCCATATTACCAAAACCTGCATAATAGGCTTGCATCAGGAATAAAATAATAGGAGCTACTAAACCTATAATAGGGAGTAACCCTAATAATAGAATAGGAACTGTTAACATTAATTCTCTAGAAAGATTTCTAACATTTATTCTTATTCCTCTAATTAATTGCTCATGAAAAGAAGTTTCTCTGTGTTTATGATTTTCCCCTCTATAATAATCTTCTATTTTTTCTGAAACCGGACTCATAAATGGTGCTGATAATGCCATAACAATGTGTTTATACAAAATAAGTCCAATAGTTAAAATTAGTAAACCACTTAAAAAAGTACTAACTATTTCAAATGTACTTTTTCCAAATTCCCATTTCCAAAAGTTAGCTACATAATGTCCTATATTATCTGCATAACTTAAAGATAGCGCTATAATACTAACGGCTGTTACAATACTAATTAGGATAGGTATAGTAAAATATTTCCATAACTTAAGTTTAGAAATCAACCCAAATGCAGTAAAATATGCTTTTATTGCTTCTACAATTTTTTGAATCATAATCTTTTTAATTTTCCATAAAAATACAACCTCTTTCTAAATTAATAGAAAGAGGTTGTATTTTATTTTTATGAAGACCTTTGTATTATTGTAATACAGGCTTTATGAATTCCTCTAATTGTTTTTCATTAATTTCATTTACTTGATCCCAAGTCATTTTTTTAGATGGTGAAGCTGCACCTCTTTTAAAATTAATAATTTCTTTATCTTTTGACACTAAATAAGCAGTTGGATAATCTAATTTATGAACAAACCCATTTACTTCAATAGTTGATTTATCCGTAGTTTCATCAGAAGAAGCAACTAACTTTATTCTTTTATCTAATTTTTGAGCCATTCTTTCAACACCAGCCTTTTTATCCCAAAATAACATAATGAACTCCATTTGTCCATTGTATTTTTCTACCATTTTGTTAAGTGCAGGAATTTCTCCCCAACAAGGTGCACACCAAGTAGCTGCTGCTATTAATAAAATTGGTTTATCAATTTTATCTGTACTTACTACCTCTCCTCCAATAGTTGTAAAATCGTAATTAGAAATAAACTTTCCTTTTACACAGTTGTCAACTATATCATTCAACATAGTAGCATCTTTGTTTGAATTTACTATACAATCTTTAACTGCATCTTTGTAAAACTCTTTTGATTGTGAAAAACTCAATTGTACGGTTAACACTAATAATACAAGTAATATTTTCTTCATAATTAATTATTTAAGGGGATTTCCTTATTAAACTTTATATTCTTTAACAGCATCTACAAAAGCTTTTGCATTTGCTAGTGGAATATTAGGTAAAATTCCATGCCCCAAGTTAACAATATATTTGTCTTTACCAAACTCATTTATCATTTGGTTTACCATTTTTTTAATTTCAGCGGGTGGAGACAATAATCTTGAAGGGTCAAAATTACCTTGTAAGGTTATATTTCCTCCTGTTAAATAGCGAGCATTTCTTGCACTACATGTCCAGTCTACTCCTAGAGCTGATGCGTTTGATTTGGCCATTACATCTAACGCGAACCAACATCCTTTACCAAAAGCTATCACTGGAACATCATCTTTTAATGCTTCTATTATTCGATTAATGTATTGCCATGAAAATTCTTGATAATCTGTTGGAGATAACATTCCTCCCCAAGAATCAAAAACCTGAACAGCATTTACACCTGCTTTTACCTTTGCTTTTAAATAAGCAATTGTGGTCTCTGTTATCTTAGTAAGCAATTCGTGTGCCAAAATTGGCTGTGAAAAACAAAACTCTTTTGCTTTATCAAAGTTTTTAGACCCCTGGCCTTGTACCATATAACACAAAATTGTCCATGGAGATCCTGCAAATCCTATTAATGGTATTTCATCATTTAGTTTTTCTTTAGTAGCCTTTATAGCTTCCATTACATACCCTAATTCTTCATCTACATCAGGTATAATTACCTGATCTAAACTTTTTCTATCTCTAATAGGGTTTGGTAAATAAGGTCCAAAATTAGGTTTCATTTCTACCTCTACATTCATTGCTTGAGGTACTACTAAAATGTCTGAAAATAAAATGGCAGCATCCATTCCGTATCTACGAATTGGTTGTACTGTTATTTCTGATGCTAGTTCTGGAGTTCTACAACGAGTAAAGAAATCGTATTTTTTTCTGATTTCCATAAATTCAGGTAAATATCTACCTGCTTGACGCATCATCCATACTGGTGGACGTTCTACTGTTTCTCCCTTTAAAGCTCTTAAAAATAAATCGTTTTTTATCATGTTTTATTTACGTCACTACGAATATACTAAAAGTAATTTTTATTTTACTTGAGAATATACTGGTTATATACTTAATTTATAAGTACTAATTACATTTTTGATACAGCTTCCATAGACTTATCTATAGCTTTTGCTATTTTCTTTATATCTTTTTCAGAAATAGCTGAAGATAAGAACCATGCTTCAAATTGCGAAGGTGGTAGGAAAACACCGTTTTTTATCATTTCCCAAAAGAAAGTGGCAAACTTCTTTGTATCTGAGCTTTGTGCTTCTTCAAAATTAGTAACTGTCTTATTACTGAAAAAAGGATTAATCATAGAACCAAATCTATTTACGGTAATTTCTACACCATACTTTTTTGCTGACTCTAATAAAAATACTTCAATAATTTGAGCTATTTCATTAAACTTATCATACGGATTTTGCTTTTTTAATTCTGTTAATGTAGAAATTCCTGCAGCCATTGCTATTGGATTACCACTTAATGTTCCAGCTTGGTACATTCCTCCTAGTGGAGCTACCATTTCCATTATTTCATTTCTTGCTCCATAAGCTCCTACAGGAAATCCTCCTCCAATTACTTTACCTAAACAAGTAATGTCCGCTTCTACTTCAAAAAGTTCTTGAGCTCCTCCGAATTTTGAACGGAATCCTGTCATTACTTCATCTACAATCAATAAAGCTCCTTTAGAGTTTACATATTCTTTTAACTCTTTTAAGAAATTATTTTGCGGAGTTACAACACCCATGTTACCAGCTACAGGCTCTAAAATAACTCCAGCAATATCATCATGACTTTCAAAATGTGCTTTAACACTTTCTAAATCATTATAATTTGCTATTAATGTATTTTTCACGGCTCCTTCAGGTACTCCTTTACTTCCAGGTAAACTTAATGTAGCTAATCCTGATCCAGCTGCTACTAATAAAGCATCTTGATGTCCATGATAACATCCTGAAAACTTAATAATTTTGTCTTTTCCTGTGTAAGCTCTTGCTAAACGGATTCCACTTAAAACAGCTTCCGTTCCTGAGTTTACAAAACGTACTTTATCCATCCCTGGAAAAGCGTCACATACAATTTTTGCTAATTTTATTTCGTTTCTAGTTGAAGCTCCAAATGAATAGCCATTTTGTAAAGCTTTTGTAATTGCTTTTTGAACTTTTTTATGACGGTGTCCTAAAATCATAGGTCCGTAAGACAATACTAAGTCTATATAAGAGTTACCATCAACATCGGTGATCTTACTTCCTTTTGCCTTTTTTATAAATAATGGGTTCCCTCCTACTGAAGCAAAAGCTCTTACGGGTGAATTCACTGCTCCAACTAGATTTTCTAGCCCTTTATTATATAATTCTTGTGATTTTTTAAACATAAACTCTATTATTATTTGTTTTGTTTTAAACTCTATAACCTACATTCATCCCCTCTTCTTTTAGATAGTTATGAATTCTATTTGAAGGTTCTTTAAATTTTTTACTAAAAAGCTTCAAGAATAAAACTCCAGTACCAATCATTAGCCTTGTTTTCATTTCTGGAATAGCAGCCTCTATTAATATTTTATCTTTTTTAATAAAAATATCAACTCCACTATATTTTGTGTTTTTCACAATTATACAATCTCCTGCTAATTTTCTATTCCCTATACTATACTTATATTCTGGAAATTTACTTTCAAGCTTAGTCTTTATTTTTTCAAAATCCATTTTATTAATAAAACTATATTACCTATTTATTTAACAAAGCTCTCGCCGCTTCTTTAGCAAAATAGGTGATAATTATATCTGCCCCTGCTCTTTTCATTGACAACAAACTCTCCATCATTACTCTATCACCATCAATCCAACCTTTTTCTGCTGCTGCTTTTACCATAGCATACTCTCCACTTACATTGTAACAAGCTATAGGTCTATCAAAATTATTTTTTAAATCTCTAATAATATCTAAATAAGATAATGCTGGTTTTACCATTAAAATATCTGCGCCTTCTTCATCATCAAAAGTAGCTTCTCGTAAACCTTCATCTCTATTAGAAGGATCCATTTGATAGGTTCTTCTATCGCCAAAAGAAGGTGCTGAGTCTACTGCATCTCTAAATGGTCCATAAAATGCTGATGCATACTTCACTGAATACCCCATTATTGGTAAATTTGGATACCCTGAATTGTCTAAAGCTTCACGCATCATTGCAATAGTACCATCCATCATGCCTGATGGAGCTACCATGTCTGCTCCTGCTTTGGCATGAGAAATTGTTTGCTTAGCTATATTTACTAAAGTAGCATCATTATCAACATCATTATTGTGTATTACTCCACAATGACCGTGAGATGTATATTCACAAAAACAAACATCTGTAATTACATATAAACTTGGATATTTTTCTTTAATAAATCGAATGGCTTGTTGCATAATTCCTTCATCATTCCAAGTTTCGGTTCCTGAATCATCTTTTTCAGAAGGAACTCCAAATAGTAATACTGCTGGAATATTTAAAGACACTACTTCTTCTAGTTCTTTAGAAATAGTATCTAATGAATATCTCTTTATACCAGGCATAGATGGAATCTCTACTTCAATACCTGTTCCCTCTTCAATAAACAGAGGGTAAATAAAATCATCCACAGATAGTTTTGTTTCTCTAACTAACCTGCGGATGCTTTCTGTTTTTCTAAGTCTTCTTGTTCTAAACATATAATATATGTGTAAATAAAAAGATAGAATTTAAAATTCTATCTTTAGCTTTTATGATTCTTTAGCAAAATGTAAACTAACTAACTCAAGTACACTTTCTACCGTTGGCATTTTAGCTATTTGTACTTCTTTAAAATGTTTCTTCGCTTCATTTGCTGTAGTTTCTCCTATACAGAAAGCGATTTTATCTCCCTCATTCTCCTTCATGTAACTCTCAACAGTTGAAGGACTATAAAATAATACTCCATTCACCTTTTCAGATAATTTTACAGGACTTAACATTGTTTTGTATGCCTCTACTTCCTCTACATTAACATCATTAGCTTTTAAAATAGCAGATAAAGTATCTAGACGGATGTTACTACAGAAATAAGTTACTTTTTCTCCTTTTAAAACTCCCGACATATATTGAGCTAATTTTCTAGCATTTCTTTCTACATGAGTTACTTTTCCTATTCTTTCTTCTATTAACTTTTTTGTCCTTCTTCCAACACAATAAATATTTTCAAACTGTAATTCTTCTTTTGTAAAACTATTTAAAAGTGCTTCAACACCATTTTTACTAGTTATTACAACATTTTCTATTTTTTGTTTCACTACTTTTGGAGCAATGCGATTAAATCGTATTTTGATAAAATCACTATCTTCAACACTTACCGTAGTTGGTAATAATTTTTTTTGTGCTTCAGATAATTTTTTAGTAGAATAAACAGAAAATTCTTTTTCTATTCCTTCATCCTCCAACATCATTAATTTTCCTCCTCTATCAATAATATAAGCAGCACAATCTTTGGCCAAAAATTTATGCCTCCCTAATGGTACCTTTTTACTTATCTCTATTTTTTTGCTACCATCTCTACTCAATAAAACACCTTTGAAATTAATTTCTTTTTCTACTTCATTAATATAAGCCAAGGCTCCAATAGGTGCAGTACATCCACCTTCTAGACGGTGTAAAAACTCTCTTTCTATTCCTGTACAGGTTTGAGTGTCTCTATCATTTATTTGCTCACAAGCATCAATAACATATGTATTCTCCTCTAAAGCCGTAACCATAATTGCTCCTTGTGCTGGTGCTGGTATCATCCATGATAATGAAATAGCTCCTTTAGGTCTTTTTCCTATTCTTTCTAAACCTGCAGCTGCAAATACAGCTCCATTCCATTCGCTATTATCAAGCTTTTCTAAACGTGTATTTACATTACCACGTAAGTCTTCTACCTCATGTGTTGGATATCTGTTTAACCACTGTGCTCTTCTTCGTAAACTACCTGTGGCTATTACTCCTTTAGGTTGACCTAAAAATTCTTCGTTATCTTTTAAAACTAAAATATCGTTATGATTCGCTCTTTTTAATACAGCTGCTTGTACAATACCTTTAGGCAAAACCGTTGGTACATCTTTCATAGAATGTACAGCAATATCTATATCACCATTTAACATGGCAATATCTAAGTTTTTTGTAAACACTCCTACAATTCCTAACTCATAAATAGGTCTATCTAGTACAATATCTCCTGTTGATTTAATAGGTACTATTGTAGTTTCATACCCTAACTCTTCTAATTGTTTTTTTACTTTATTGGCTTGCCATAAAGCTAGTTCACTTTCACGTGTACCAATTCTAATTATCTTCTGCATTAACTGATTGTAAAGTTGTTCCGAATACTCTTGACATTACTTCAATACTTTGATTTATTGAAGTATTTTCATCTTTTAAGTGTTTTACGAACTGTGTAGTTATTTTTTGAATAAATCTTGAGGTAATTACTTCAGCGTGTTCCTCGTTAAAATCTTCTATTTTTTTCTTATGAAAGTTTATTTCATCTTTCTGAATAGCTAGTAGAGATTGTTTTAATGCATTTATAGCAGGTGTAAACTTTCTATGACTCAACCATTCATTAAACTCTTCTTTATGTGTATCTATAATTGCTTCTGCAACAGGTATTTCTTGTTGTCTTATAGCCAATGTTTCATCCGTTATCTTAGATAATTCATCAACATTCACCAATGTGATATTTTCTTTTTCAGATACTTCTTTTGCTACATTTGCTGGCATAGATAAATCTAAAATCAATAATTCTTTACCAGATATATACTCAGAAGTTACTGTTGGTTTATCTGCTCCTGTAGATACTATCAATACATCTGCATTGGCTATTTCTTCTTTTAAGTTGTTATAGCTAGCTTCTCTAATAAATGGGTGTTCTTTAACAAACTCTTTTGTTTTCTCTTCCGTTCTATTTACTAAACTAACGGTTTTATTTTTGGTATACTCAGCTAAGTTTTTGCAGGTATGCTTCCCCATTTTTCCCAAACCAAATACTAAGATATTTTTAGTATTGTAATCTGGTAAATTCTTAATTAAATATTGTACCGCTGCATATGATACTGAAGTTGTTCCTGAGCTTAATTTTGTTTCGTTCTTAACTCGTTTACTAGCTTGCATAACGCAATTTAGCAAACGTTCTAAATACGCATTGGTTGTTCCTGCTTCTTTTGCTAGTTTAAATGCTTGTCTAAGTTGGCCAACAATTTCATAATCACCTAAAATTTGGCTATCTAGTCCAGTTCCCATTCTAAATAAATGTTGAATAGCGTCTTGCCCTTTATTTACATATGAAACTTTAGCAAACTCCTCTACTGAACCATTAGAATAATCACATAACATGCTTATTAATTGAAATGGGTGTTCAGCAAAACCAGTTATTTCTGTCCTGTTACATGTAGATAGTACAAAAACTCCATCTAAACCTTTTTCTTTTGCAGCTGTTAAAAGTGCTAATTGGTTTTCTTTAGATAGAGAGAATTTTCCTCTTGTATTGGCATCTGCTTTAACATAGCTAACACCAATGTTATAGAATTTAGTAGGTCTGTTATTATCTGTATACATCAAAATCTGCTTCCAAAAATCGTTCAAAAATATAAAGTTTGATTCGTTAAAAGTATCGCTAAAAGAACTTTTAATGTCGTTTCACGTTTTTTAGACCATTTTAATCATCAAACCTTACAAAATATTGTAAATTTGCAGTAAATACTGCTATTATAGACGTTTTAATATAGAACGATTCTAAATAACAATGTTTCTTATAAAGTTTATATCCATGTTAGAAAATGTCGCAGAAAGTACATTCAGAGAAGTATCACTTGAGAAAGGTTTTTTTGTTTTAAAATTCCAAAATAACTCCTCAAAAACAGAGGTTTACAAACGAGACATTAATACATCTTATATTCAATTACATTATTGTGTAAAAGGAAATTGCAAATTTCATTTTAACAACAATAATTATACTTTTAATGTATTAGATAAGCATTCTATTTTTTTATACAACCCCCAACAGAGTTTACCTATTAATTTGGAAATTTTACCTAAGACATGGTTAATATCAGTAATAATTTCTATCGAAAAATTTCACTCTCTTTTTTCAAAAGAAGCAGGCTACATTCCTTTTTTAAGTGAAAACAATAAAAATAAAAAGTATTATGACAATACACCTATTAACAATAATGTATTGATTGTATTACAACAAATTTTTGCTGCAAAAAATCATAGTTCTATTCGTGATTTATATGTAAAAGGTAAAACATATGAATTATTAAGCTTACATTTTGATAGTGGCGAAAACACAAATGATGAATATTGTCCGTTTTTAGTAGATGATAAAGAAGTTTTAAAAATTAGAAAAGCTAAAGATATTATTATTTCTAAAATGACCGAGCCTCCAAGTTTGCAAGAACTAGCTAATGAAGTTGGGTTAAATTTGAAAAAGCTTAAAGAAGGTTTTAAACAAATATATGGTGATACTGTATATAGTTTTTTATTTGATTATAAAATGGAAGAAGCTCGTAAATTACTAGAGAGTAATCAATATAATGTTAATGAAGTTGGGCTTCAAGTTGGATACAGTACATCAAGTCATTTTATTGCTGCTTTTAAAAAGAAGTTTGGAACTACACCAAAACAATACATAATCAACCTAAATCAGTAGTTATACTTATATGAAACAACTTACGCATTATGATATAGAAAATCCGCAAGAAACATTTCCTATAACTATTGTTTGTGACGCTATACGGACACCTGAAAATATAGGTATGTGCTTTAGAATAGCAGAAAGTTTTGGAGTTTCTAAAATATACTTACACGAAAGCTCTCCCTCATTAGATAACAGGATTGTAAAAAAAACTGCTAGAAATACAATTAATCAAATTAAAAAAGAAAGTTATGATAATTTTCCTGCTATTATTGAGAAATTGAAAAATGAAGGAAATACAATTATTGGTATTGAAATAACCGATAAAAGCATAAACATTAATAATTACGATTTTAAAGCTCACCAAAAAATTGTATTACTTTTGGGAAGCGAAAGGCATGGGGTTTCTGATGTAAATTTAGCCGACACTACCATAGCTATACCTATGTATGGAAGGAATTCATCTATGAATGTTGTTCATAGCCTAGCAATTACCTTATACGAAGTAACTAATCAATTAATAGAAATTAACAAATAAACATACACACATTAGATGAAAGGAGTTTTGTTAGTAAACCTTGGGTCTCCAGATAGCACTGACCCAAAAGATGTAAAAAAATATTTAGGAGAATTCTTAATGGATGAACGTGTGATTGATGTTCCATTATGGCTACGTACCTTTATTGTAAAAGGTATTATACTCAATACGCGTCCTAAAAAATCTGCTGAGGCTTATCAAAAAATATGGTGGAAAGAAGGATCTCCTTTAATTGTTTTATCTGAACGCTTGCAGAATAAAGTACAAGCTAAAACTGATTTACCAGTGGCTTTAGCTATGCGTTATGGAAAACCTTCTATAAAATCTGGTTTACAAGAATTATACGCTAAAGGTGTAAAAGATGTTTTACTTGTTCCTCTATACCCTCAGTTTGCTATGGCTACTACAGAAACCATTTTAGTTTTAGCGGAAGAGTTACGTAAAAAACATTTCCCTGATATGAAAATTACGGATATACCTGCTTTTTACAACAAACCAGAATACATAAAAGCCCTATCAAATAGTATAAAGGATTATTTAAGTGATAAAGATTATGATCACTTATTATTCTCCTATCATGGTGTTCCTGAACGTCATATTAGAAAGTCTGACATTACCAAATCACATTGTAAAATTGACGGAAGTTGCTGTAATACGCCTTCAAAAGCTCATGAGTTCTGCTATAGACACCAGTGTTATCAAACTACAAAAAATGTGGTTAAAGAATTAGGCTTGGACGAAACTAAAGTATCGACTTCTTTTCAGTCTCGTTTAGGTGTTGATCCTTGGTTACAACCTTACACCGATAGAACTATAGTTAATAAAGCTGAAAAGGAAGGCATCAAAAAACTGGCAATCGTTACTCCTGCTTTTGTTTCTGACTGTTTAGAAACTTTAGAAGAGATTGCCATGGAAGGCAAACATGAATTTATAGAAGCTGGTGGAGAAGCTTTCTATACGGTTCCTTGTATTAATGACAATGAAGAATGGGTCAATGTTTTGAGTGGTTGGATTCATGAATTTAACAATTAACCATGGATTTCTTATACATAAAAGCCCTACATATTATATTTGTAGTTACTTGGTTTGCGGGTTTATTTTATATTGTTAGATTATTTATCTATCATGTAGAAGCTGAAAAAAAAGAAGAACCTGCTAAAGAAATACTACAAACACAGTACAAGTTAATGGAAAAACGTTTATGGTACATTATCACTTGGCCTTCGGCTATACTTGCTAGTTTCTTTGCTTTTTGGATGCTTTACAAAAACCCTATTTATTTAGAAATGCCGTGGATGCACGTAAAGCTATCTTTTGTTCTAGCTTTGTATTTCTATCACGCCGCTTGTCATAAAATATTTAAACAATTGCAAAATAATATTATTAAATATTCTGCTTTAAAACTTAGAATATGGAATGAGGTAGCTACTATTATACTCTTTGCTGTTGTATTTTTAGTGGTATTGCAAAATGCTATTAATTGGATTTGGGGCGTAATAGGCATTGTACTAGTTTCGCTTTTACTAATGTTTAGTGTAAAACTTTATAAAAAAATACGTGCACAAAAAAGTTGGGACAAATACGAGAAACAATTGTTAGACGAAGACAAAAAATCAACTAACAAACAATAATAGTTAGTGAGACTAGTTTAGTAAATACAATTTATTTTAACCCCGAAATCTCATGAAAAAACTATTTTTTTTATTAATCTCAGTATCCATTATCACTTCGTGCTCTAAAGACGAAAACACTCAACCCCAAAAACAAACTGAAAACTCTGATTCCATTGTTGGTATATGGACACTTCAAAAAAATAACGGCTTTGAAGTTAATGATTGTGAAAAGAAAAGTACCTACACTATTAAAAATGACAATACATATACTTATAACCAGTTTACTGTAACTAATAGCAACTGTACAGAATCTACTAAAAATTTTCAAAAAGGAGAATGGAAAAACAATAATAACGGAACCTATTATTTTAAACGTCATGGTTTCACTTCTGGAGGTGACATCCCTATTAAATTTGAAAACAATAATGAAACAATGATCATTGGACGTTTTACCTGGATAAAGAAATAGTTTTCTAACCAACTATAGATATTAAAAGCACTATTTTTTATTAAAATTTAGTGTTTTTATTTTACCCTTTAATACTTTGAATAAAAGGGATTCTGTTTATTATACTTCTGCCTAATGTAACTTCATCTGCAAATTGAAGTTCATCTCCTACAGAAATACCTCTTGCAATTGTAGATGTTTTAACATTATACTGTTCAACTTGTTTATAAATATAAAAGTTGGTTGTATCTCCCTCCATAGTTGAGCTCAAAGCAAATATCAATTCTTTTATTTCTCCATTTTTTACTTTATCCACTAAAGATTCAATTTGTAAGTTTTGTGGCCCTATCCCTTCAATTGGTGATATTTTACCTCCCAAGACATGGTACAATCCTTTGTATTGTGCCGTATTTTCTATTGCCATTACATCTCTAATATCTTCCACTACACAAACTATTTCTTCATTTCTATTGGGGTTTGCACATATATCACACAATAAAGTATCAGAAATATTATGGCATTTTCTACATGACTTTACTTCATTTCTTAATGTTGAAAGTGCTTCTGTTAAATATTTTGTATGCTCATTAGGCTGTTTTAATAAATGTAATACTAACCTTAATGCAGTTCGTTTACCAATACCAGGCAGTCTACTCACCTCATTAACCGCATTCTCTAATAATTTTGAAGAAAAATCCATAGATCGCAAAATTACAAATTGTTAAGCGGTTTAAGCCTTTTAAAAATAATAATCTATTAGTATTTTTTATTTTAAAGAGATTATTATTAAAGCTTCCATAATAGTAAATTAACATCTACTTATTACCTCTTTTTTAACATTCAATTACATTGATCACTAATATTAAACCAAACTATTATGAAAAAAATCAAACTTTTTTTAACACTACTTAGTTGTATTTTTCTTCTAACTTATTGTTCTAAAAATGAACAGGTTTTTAAAAACCCAACTTTAATTACTCAATCAGAAGAAGTAATTATTACAAATGATTCGGAACTGAATTCATTACTACGAGAAGCTAACCTTTTTACTCATTCACTAACACTTAAAGAGAAAATGAATTTCCTAAGCAATCATATAGTAGCTAACTTACCTAAAAACACAAATAAAAGCATGCTAAAAGCTTCAGATGAAATTATCTGTGTTGCACAAGTTTTTGATGGAACCCAGTACTTTACTCAAGTTAAAACTGGTACTTCTAATCAATCAATTTATGCTAGTAAAAGGAAATCTTGGCAAACCCCGCCTGTATTTGCTGGAGTTAATGCTAACATCTACAAAAACAGAGGAATGTATCAGGAAGTATAGATAAAAGTGAACCTTGCACTCCAGAAGCCCCTCCTATTTATGGAGTAGAGTATTATGCTAGTGCTGTGGCTAGATATACTCCTAGCAATAATTATTATACTTATGCCAATTATGACTGTCAGGCTTTTGATTAATTAGCAATAATATTTCACAATAAAAAAGTCTCATTAAATGAGACTTTTTTGTTATGTATATTAGTTTATCTTTAACTAGACCTTAAACTAACTTTCTAGCATTCTTAACTTTTTGCTTAGTAAGGGCTATTTCAACAACCTCACTCATTTCAGTTACAAAATGAAATTTTAAGCCTTTTAAATAACTTTGTTTAATTTCTTCAATATCTTTTCTATTATCTTCACATAAAATTATTTCCTTAATATTGGCTCTTTTAGCTGCCAATATTTTTTCTTTTATTCCTCCAACTGGTAGCACCTTACCTCTTAATGTAATTTCACCTGTCATTGCTATTTTATTTTTCACCTTACGTTGCGTAAACAATGACACTAATGACGTTAACATAGTGATTCCTGCACTTGGACCATCTTTTGGCGTAGCTCCTTCAGGTACATGAATATGAACATCGTGCTTATCCAAAACTTCAGGTTTTATCCCAAACTCTTCTGCATTTGCTTTAATATACTTCATAGCAATTGTAGAAGACTCTTTCATTACAGTTCCTAAATTACCTGTTATAGAAAGTACTCCTTTTCCTTTAGATAAAATAGATTCTATAAACAAAATATCTCCTCCAACACTTGTCCATGCCAAACCTGTAACAACACCAGCAGTATCATTATTTTCATACTTATCTCGTTCTAGGCGAGCAGGTCCTAATATAGTTTCAATATCATCTTCAGTTAGAGCTATATTATACGCTTCTTCCATAGCTATTGATTTAGCTGCATAGCGTACTACTTTTGCTACCTGTTTTTCTAAACCTCTAACACCAGATTCTCTCGTATACCCCTCTACTATTTTTTCAATTTGTGCCTTCCCTAACTTTAAATGTTCTTCATTTAAACCATGTTCTTTTAATTGTTTTGGCAACAAATATTTTTTAGCTATTTCTATCTTCTCTTCAATCGTATAACCAGTCACATTAATGATTTCCATACGATCTCTAAGCGCCCAAGGAATTTGTTGTAAGTTATTTGCAGTTGCTATAAATAATACTTTAGATAAATCATAACCTACCTCTAAGTAATTATCATAAAACTCCGTATTTTGTTCTGGGTCTAACACTTCTAACATTGCTGAAGAAGGATCACCCTGATGGCTTTGTCCTAATTTATCTATCTCATCTAATACAAACACAGGATTAGAAGTACCTGATTTTTTAATATTTTGAATCAAACGCCCAGGCATTGCTCCAATATACGTTTTTCTATGCCCTCTTATTTCTGCTTCATCTCTTAAACCTCCTAAAGACATACGAACATACTTACGACCTAAAGCTTCTGCTATAGATTTCCCTAAAGATGTTTTACCAACTCCTGGTGGTCCATATAAACATATAATAGGTGACTTCATGTCGCCTCGAAGCTTCAATACAGCTAAGTGCTCTATAATACGTTCCTTAACCTTTTCTAACCCAAAATGGTCTCTATCTAATATTTTTTGTGCCTTTTTTAAATCGAATTTATCTTCAGAATACTCTCCCCATGGCAACTCCAACATTAACTCTAAATAGTTACGCTGCACTCCATATTCAGCCATTTGTGGATTCATTCTCTTCAATCTACTCAACTCTTTTTCAAAAGTTTCAGCTACTTCTTTATTCCATTTTTTATTTTTTGACTTAGATCGCATTTCCTCTAACTCTTGGTCATGGGAAACTCCTCCAAGTTCATCTTGAATGGTTTTTAATTGTTGATGTAAATAATACTCTCTCTGTTGTTTATCTAAATCTGAACGTGTTTTAGATTGAATATCATTTCTTAATTGTAATTTTTGAAGCTCTTTATCTAAATTTTTTAAAGTTAAAAGCGCACGCTCCTTTAAACTATCTTTCTCTAGTAAAACTTGCTTTTGTGAAACACTTAACTCCATATTAGATGAAATAAAGTTCACCAAAAATGAATTTGATTGAATGTTTTTGATAGCAAACGAAGCCTCAGATGGCAGCATTGGATTTTCTTTAATAACCTCCAAGGCCAAATCTTTTATAGAATCTATTATAGCATCAAATTCCTTCTGATCATCTATATCTCTTTCATCCTTTGCCTCAGAAACTTTTGCCTTTAAGTAAGGAATTTCTTGAGTTACTTCATCTATTTCAAATCGTTTCTTACCTTGAATTATTACTGTTGTATTTCCATCAGGCATTTTTAATACACGCAAAATTTGCGCTACAACTCCTGTAGTATGAATATCATCTATAGTAGGATCTTCTACTTCAGCATTTTTTTGTGCAACTACACCTACTACCTTATCTCCTTTATTAGCATCCTTTATTAATTGGATAGATTTATCTCTCCCTGCAGTAATTGGAATTACCACACCTGGAAATAACACTGTATTTCTTAACGGCAAAATGGGTAATTCACTAGGAATCTCTTCTTTATTCATATTTTCTTCATCTTCAGGTGTTAATAAAGGAATTAACTCTGAATTTTCATTAAAGACATCTTGAAGCGACAAACTGTCTAAATGTATTATTTTTGATTTACTCATAATCTTATATAATCTGTCATATTGGCATTTTACATTGTATCTTTATTGACTTAAAACACCTCAAAAACACATAACCAACTACAAAACAAATAGTTATTACTAGGTTACTTGTTTTCTTACAACTCATAGTTCAATTCTTATGCCAAGCAAGGTAATGTTATTCATTTACAGTTGTAACATTTTTTACCATCAATCGTCTAAAAAAATAACCTGTATCAAGTTCTATAAAGATATTTAACCAAAACTTATGAAAGCGCAATCTTTACTCTTTTTTCTTTTCTATTTATTATACGCTTGTAATTCTAAGCAAAACTCTACAGAGTTTATAAATGATGCATCTGGAAGATATTATTTCAATGCTGATGAAATTATTGAAGTCTATTTTGAAGAAAAAGTACTTCATTTAAAATGGAGAGGTCAAGATACCAAGCCTTTAAAAGTTAACGATAGTACTTTTTATGTTAAGGCTATAAATGAAAAATTAATTTTTCTTACTAAAGAACATAAAATTATTCTGGCTAACAAAAAGGAACATGAGGGTAAGGAATATATTTTTAACAAATTAATGAAAGGAGAAAAAACCCCTAGCGAACATCTTTCAGAGGGTAACTACGAATTGGCATTAAACGGGTATCTCAAAATTAAAAAAAATGATAGCTTAAGTCCTATAATTGAAGAAAGAAATCTTAACAGCTTAGGATATAAATGTATCAAGAATAAAAACTATAATAAAGCTATTGAAATTTTTAAAATAAATACTGTTTTATATCCAAAAAGCTCCAATACTTATGATAGCTTAGGTGATAGCTATTTAGCCGTAAAAGACACTACAAAAGCTATTGAATGTTTCAAAAAGGCACTATCCATTAATCCAGAAAATAGAAGTTCAAAAAGAAAGTTTAACAAACTCACTAAAATAAAAAAAGAACATAAACAACTGTAAAACAAACAATAAACCCACTATAAAATTGACTTTAATCTAAAAAAACAGTATATTACTCTATCACAAAAATCAAAAGAAGTATGAGTAATAATTTTTTAAAGGTGATAGTCTTTATAATTAGTTTTACTTTTATAAACTCTATCAAATGTATTGCACAAAATGAAGTAGATTCCATATCTATTAGAAAAGTTCTAAAAAAAGAAAAACCTACTACTCTTCAACCTGAAAGAGAGCATAGAAAAAAAGACTATAAAAGTATAAGAAGAAAAATTGTTAGTGATAAAATAGCTGCAAAAAAGAAGAGGAATGAAGAGCTAATGAAAATTAGAAAAGAGAGAACTGAACAAAAAAGAAAAAGAATAGCTTTAAAGAAAAAGTTAATTAAAGAGAAAAAAGCGTTAAGAAAAAAGAAGTTAGAGGAAGCTAGAAAAAAGAAACTTAGAAAACAAAAAGAAAAAGCTTAAAAGAAATAAGTAAATAAACCTACCAAGCATTTTACCTTTTATACTTGTAAAAGTTTTCCTATTTAAAGAAAAAAACTACTACATTAATATTAAAGCTGCAATACCAATAAAGACTATTATTTGCGCCCATTTAAGGTAAATCCCTATTTTTTTATTCTGCTTTAGATATGTAGAAATACTTCCTGCTAAAATAGCAATAGAAGAAAAGACTATAAAAGATACAACTATAAACAAGCCTCCTAAAACATAAAATTGTATAATAGTGTTTATCGTTTTTGAAAATAGAAATTGAGGGAAAAAAGCTAGAAAAAATATTGTTACCTTAGGGTTTAGTACATTCATCCAAAAACCAGTTTTAAATAACTGTATAGGAGTTTTTTGTTCTATATCTTCAGTAGAAAAAGCAATTTCTGGATTACTTTGATATACTTTATATGCCAAATACAATAAATATGCAGCCCCTAATAACTTGATAGTAAAAAATAAATTTTCATTTCTATTAATTATTTCAGAAACTCCAAAAGCGACTAGAGTTGTATGAATAATACACCCTGTCATTAAACCGGCAACAGTTGCTAACCCATATTTTTTACCATTTACTATGCTTTGAGTAAGTACAAAAATATTATCTGGTCCTGGTGAAATTGACAATGTTAATGTGGCTAATACAAAGGAAGCTAGAGTTTCTATCATTTAGTTTTATAATTTTAATATAGTTTTTACCTCTTTTAATTTATCTTTAAATAGTTTTTCCGTTAGAGTTATATTATAAAAAGGAACCATTTCCTTTAATTTTTCTTTCCCTCCTTTAGCCTCTATGAGTTCTGGAAAAGCTTTTTCTATAACTGACAACATTATAGAAGTAGCTGTTGACGCACCTGGTGAAGCGCCTAATAAACAAGTAATACTTCCATCTTTACTACTAATAACCTCTGTTCCAAACTGTAGTTTTCCTCCTTCAAATTCATTATTTTTAATAATTTGAACTCTTTGTCCAGCTTTCACCACTTTCCAATCTTCATCTTTAGCGTTTTTCATAAACTTTCGTAACGAATTCATTCTTTCTTCTTTCCCCATTAGCACTTGTTCTATCAAATATTGGGTTAAGGGTAAATTATGCCAAAAAGCACCTAACATTGAAGGAATATTATCAAAGTTAATTGATTTTAATAAATCTAAATTAGAACCTTCTTTTAAAAACTTAGGGCTAAAACCTGCAAAAGGACCAAACATTAATTGTTGTTCTCCATCAATATAACGAGTATCTAAATGTGGTGTTGACATTGGAGGATCACCTATTCCAGCTTTACTATATACTTTGGCATTATGTTTTGAAATAATTTCTTTATTAGTACATACTAGCCATTCACCACTTACAGGGAAACCTCCATAACCTTCTTTTTCTTCTATTTCTACCTTTTGTAACAAAAGTAAACTCCCTCCACCTGCACCTATAAACACATGCTTCGCTTCTACATTTTCCTTTTTTCCTGTTTTTTTATTTTTAAATTCAACAGTCCAATCTAACTCTGGATCTGGATCTACATCCAAGACCTCATAATTACAATGAACAGGCGTATCAAACTCCTCTGCTAAAATCTTAAATAGTTTTTCTGTTAAAGCTCCAAAATTCACCTCAGTACCTCTATCGATTCTGGAAGCTGCCATCACTTCATTTTCTTCTCTATTTTGAGCTATTAAAGGAAACCATTCCTTCATTTTTTGCACATCAGTAGTAAACTCAATAGTATCAAACATAAAGTGCTCTTTAAAAGCTTTATATCTCTTTTCTAGATACTCAGAATTTTCTTTTCCAAACACCCAACTATGATGTTTTACTGGCATTACAAAATTTTTTGGCTCTTCTATTAAACCATTTTTCACCAAATAAGCCCAAAATTGTTTAGATACTTCAAATTGCTGGCATATTTTAATTGCTTTGTCAATATTTATAGCTCCATCTTTATTTTCGGGGCAATAGTTTAATTCACACAATGCTGAATGTCCTGTACCAGCATTGTTCCATGCTTTAGAACTTTCACTTGCAACTGATTCTAATTTTTCTAAAATTAAAATATCTAATTTAGGGTTGAGTAATTTCACCAATAAAGCCAGATTAGCACTCATAATACCTCCTCCAACACAAATTAAATCGTATTCTTTTTTAAAATTACTCATACTAGACTTTTTTAAAAGCGATTATTGCCTAGCTAATATAGCTTTATTTATTCTCTTTACTAAACTTGGTCCTTCATAAATGAAACCAGTATATATCTGAACTAAATCTGCTCCTGCCTCTATTTTTTCAATAGCATCTTTTTCAGAATGAATACCTCCAACCCCTATAATTGGAAAAGCTTTTTGTGAATTATCCGCTAAATACTTTATAATGCGAGTGCTTCTATCTTTAATTGGCTGACCACTTAATCCTCCATTCCCTATATTTTCAAGTGTATCCTTACTCGCTTTTAAACCTTCTCTATTCACAGAAGTATTAGAGGCTATTACACCATCAATCTTTGTTTCGGCAACCAAACCTATAATTTCATCCAATTGCTGATTGTTTAAATCTGGAGCTATCTTTAACAATATTGGTTTCGGATTTTGTTCTTGGTTATTTATCTTTTGTACTTCAGTTATTAATTCTTTTAAATAATCTGCATCTTCCAACTTTGCATGACTACTTACATTTGGGCAACTTACATTTAAAACAAAGTAATCTACATAAGGATGTAACCCTTTAAAACAGGTCAAATAATCTTGGGTATAACCTTCTGGAGAAGTGTTTGTATTTTTACCAATATTCCCTCCTATTATAATTTTACCTTTATTCTTTTTTAGTTGCGTTATTGCTGCTTCTAAACCTTCATTATTAAATCCCATTCGGTTTATTATGCCTTTATCATCTTTTAATCTAAAAAGACGTTGCTTTGGATTACCAACTTGACCTTTTGGGGTTACTGTTCCTATTTCTACAAATCCAAAACCAAAATCTGCTAATTCATTGTACAAAACCGCATTTTTGTCAAATCCTGCTGCTAAACCTACTGGATTTTTAAAAGTTAATCCAAATAAATTTCTTTCTAATTTTTTATCATTCACATGATATAAATTTCTAAAAATAAAAGAAAACAAAGGTATTTTAGATAAAAATTTAACCAATGAAAATGTGAAATAATGAATTTTTTCTGGATCAAAAAGAAAAAATATAGGACGAATTATTGATTTATACATTTGTGTTATTTATATAATTTTAGTTGTGTTATTTATTAGGTATAAAAAAACTCCATAAAAATGGAGTTTTTAACTTATCTTAATACAGCATCTAAATTCTTTTCAAAAGTTTGCTGTAGCTTTTGCATTATTTTATCTATTTGTTTGTCTGCTAATGTTTTGTTTTCATCTTGTAATACAAAACTCACAGCATATGATTTTTTCCCTTCTGGTAATTTATCTCCCTCGTAAACATCAAACAAATCAACTTCTTTTAAAAGCTTTCTTTCTGATTGAAATGCTAGGTTATACAGTTCTTTAAACTCTGTTTTATTATCTAATAAAAGTGCTAAATCACGTTTTACCGCTGGATACTTTGGCAAATCACTCACTTTTATTTTCTTTTTACCAACTACTTCTAAAATATTTTTCCAATTAAAATCAGCAAATAACACTTCTTGCTTAATTGAAAATTCTTTTAAAATACTTCTTTTAACAACTCCAAATTCAACAAGTTTTATTTTACCTAAGCTAAACACTAGGCCTTCTGAAAACACATCTGTTTTTACTGGAGAAGACTTTAAAGACGAAACACCTAATCTTTCTAATATAGAAGTAATAACACCTTTTAAATAAAAGAAATCTGAAGTTCCAGCAGCTACTTTCCAACTATCTTTTACTTTACTTCCAGTAACAAACAATGTTAAATGTTTATCTTCTTGGTAACCGCTTTCATATTTGTGATAGGTTTTACCAAACTCATAAAATTTTAGTGAATTTTGTTTTCTATTAATATTATAGGCTACACTTTCTAAACCACTAAATAGTAATGACTGACGCATTACTTTTAAATCATTACTTAACGGATTAAGCATTTCTACATTATAATCAGGATTTAAATTTTCTGATAACGCAATATAATCGGCTTTTGTTAGTGAATTAGCCATGGTTTCATTAAAACCTAAAGCGGTTAGTTGCTCAGCAACAACATTCTCTACTTTTATTTCTTTATTATTATCAAAAGATATAGAAGTATTTAACTTATGTGAAAACTCAATATTATTGTAACCATACACACGTAAAATTTCCTCTATAATATCAGCTTCTCTTTGAACATCTACTCTATACGAAGGTATTGTTAATCCTAAACCTGCTTCGGTAGCACTGTTTATTTTAATATCTAAAGAAGCTAAAATATTTTTAATCGTTTCTTTAGGTATTTCTTGACCTATTAACCTGTAAGTATTTTCAAAAGATAAAAATACTTGGAAATCATCTACTTTTTCAGGGTAAAAATCTAAAACATCTGAAGACATTTTTCCTCCTGCATACTCCTCTATTAATAACGCTGCTCTTTTTAAAGCATACTTTGTCATGTTTATATCAATACCTCTTTCAAAACGGAAAGAAGCGTCCGTATTTAAACCATGACGTTTAGCTGTTTTACGAATAGAAACTGGATTAAAATAAGCACTCTCTAAAAAGATAGTTGTTGTATGTTCCGTAACTCCTGAATTCAAACCACCAAATACACCTCCAATACATAAAGGATTGTCATCTACATCACAAATCATTATATCTTCTGCAGACAATTCTCTTTCTACTTCATCTAATGTTGTAAACTTCGTTCCTTCTGCTAAGTTTTTTACAACTACTTTATTTCCTTTTATCTTTAAAGCATCAAAAGCATGTAATGGCTGACCTAACTCATGTAAAACATAGTTTGTTATGTCTACAATATTATTTTTAGGGGTTAATCCAATTGCTTTTAATCTATTCTGAATCCATTCTGGTGAGTCTTTTACTTCTACATCAGTAATTGTTATCCCACAATATCTTGGAACCAACTCTTTATTATCGACCTCTATATCTACTTTAAAAGTTCTTTCATCTACATGAAAATCAGACACTGAAGGAGATATTAACTCTAAACTTGTTCCTTGCTGAATTAATCCTGCTCTTAAATCACGTGCAACACCAAAATGACTCATGGCATCTGCTCTATTAGGTGTTAAACCAATTTCAAAAACGTAATCAATTTCAATATTAAAAACATCAGCACATGGAGTTCCTGGAGTTAACTTCTCATCAAGAATCATAATTCCATCATGTCCCTTACCTAAACCTAGTTCATCCTCAGCACATATCATTCCATGACTTTCTTCTCCTCTTATCTTACCTTTTTTTATCTTAAAGCCTTCACCTTTTTCATCATACAACATAGTACCAATAGTAGCCACAGGAACTTTTTGACCAGCATCTACATTAGGAGCTCCACAAACTATTTGAACTGGAGCCTCACCTCCTAAATTAACAGTAGTTACTTTTAACTTATCAGCATTAGGGTGCTTTACACATGTCAAAACTTCCCCAACTACAACTCCACTAAGGCTTCCTTTAATACTTTCCACCTTTTCAATTCCTTCTACTTCAAGTCCAAGGTCAGTTAATAACTCTCCTGTTTTTTCTACTTCCCAATCAATTTGTAAAAATTGTCTTAACCAATTGTATGATATCTTCATTTTTTAATATCTGATTTAGCCTGCAAATTTAAACAAATTAAACCAAAAATTTAACCGTATCTAAACATGTTTATATCTTACTGATAGTTAACAATTTGGTAACATTAGAATTTATAAAAAAGTGTTTATTTGTGCGAATTTTTAAAAGTTAACAAATATTTATGAAAAAAATTTATCCCTTCTTACTTTTATTTATATCAGCAACTGTATTTGCACAAGTTCCTACTTATTATAATGATGTAAATATAAATCTTACAGGAAGCTCTTTAAGAAACGCTTTAGCTACTAAAATTATTAGTACGCATACTACTAATTTATCCTATACACCTGGTGTATGGAATGCTTTAAAACAAACTGATTTAGATCCTAATAACAACTCAAAAGTTTTACTTATTTATGGGTATAATGATACAGACGGAAACCACGTTACAGATAGAACTAGAGGCAAAGATGATAATGGTGGAAACGCAGGCTCTGAATGGAATAGAGAACATGTTTACCCTAAATCATTAGGAAATCCAAATTTAGGAACCTCTGGTCCTGGTGCAGATGTACATCATTTACGACCTGCAGATATTTCTTTTAATTCACAAAGAGGTAGTCAAAAATTTGCTCAAGGTTCTGG
This sequence comes from Tenacibaculum sp. 190524A02b, assembly GCF_964036645.1. NCBI lineage: Bacteria > Pseudomonadati > Bacteroidota > Flavobacteriia > Flavobacteriales > Flavobacteriaceae > Tenacibaculum > Tenacibaculum vairaonense. Next base: position 1,454,858 of record NZ_OZ038525.1, read on the forward strand.
AAATGCCGGTAGTGTTTCTGGCGGATGGTATCCTGGTGACGAATGGAAAGGTGATGTTGCTAGAATGATGTTATACATGTACTTGCGTTATGGTAATCAATGTTTACCTAAGAATGTTGCGGTAGGTAGTTCACCTTCTTCTGATAACAACATGGTTTCAATGCTTTTAGAGTGGAACGCTCAAGATCCTGTTTCTAATCTTGAAAAACAAAGAAACCCAATTGTAGAAAATTTACAAGGCAATAGAAATCCTTTTATTGATAATCCTGCTTTTGCTACAAAAATTTGGGGTGGTCCTCAGGCTGAAGATTTATTTGGTACCGGATCTGGTGATACACAAGCACCAACTGCACCAAGTAATTTAACAGTTTCAAATACTACAGCTACATCAGTGAACTTAACCTGGAATGCTTCTTCTGATAATGTTAGTGTAACTGGATATGATGTATACAGGAATAATACGAAAATAACTACTGTTTCAAACACTAATTATCAAGTTAATGGATTAACTCCAGCTACTAACTATTCTTTTTATATAAAAGCTAAAGATGCTGCCAACAATATTTCAACTGCTAGTAATACAGTTAGTGTTACAACTTCTTCAGGAGGTTCTACTGGCACAGCTACAGATTTATTAATCTCAGAATATATTGAGGGATCATCTAATAACAAAGCCATTGAATTAGCAAATTTTACAGGAAATACTATTAATTTGTCTAACTACAGTCTAAAAAAAGCGACTAATGGTGGAGGCTGGTCAAGCACTTTAGCTCTTAACGGACAATTGACTAATGGAAAAACTTACGTGATTGCTCATACAAGTGCGTCTTCTACTGTAAAGAACAAAGCACAAAAAACTGATTCAGGAGTACTTTCTTTTAATGGGAATGATGCTATTGGTTTATTTAAAAACAATGTACTTATTGACTTAATTGGAAACCCTAATAGTTCTAACACCTTTGCTAAGGACAAAACATTACAAAGAAAAAGTACTGTTAATTCACCTAACATTACTTATGTTACTTCTGAATGGAATATTTTATCTAAAGATACTTTTTCTGGTTTGGGAAACCACACTATAGATGGAGGTAGTACTCCTGACACTTCTGCTCCAACAACTCCAAGTAACTTAACAATTTCTAACATTACTCAAAATTCTATGCAATTAAACTGGAATGCTTCTTCTGATAATATTGCTGTTACTGGATATGATGTATATAGGAATTCTGTAAAAGTAGCTACCTCTACTTCTACTAATTTTTCAGTTACTGGATTAAATGCTAGTACAAATTATAACTTTTACATTAAAGCTAAAGACGCTGCTGGTAATAGTTCATCTGCTAGTACTGTTAAATCTGCTACCACTTTAGCGAACAATCTAAGTTATTGTTCTTCTAAAGGCAATAATGCTAACTTTGAGTTTATTGATAATATTGTACTTGGTGGTATTTCAAATAGCACAAATAGTAATGGTGGTTATGCTGATTTTACTTCTTTAACAGGAACACTACCATATGGTAGTAATACAATTGTAGTTAGTGCTGGTTTCTCTGATTCTTCTTATACCGAAAATTGGAGAGTATGGATAGACTTCAATCAAAATGGAACTTTTGATAGTAATGAACTAGTGGTAAATGGTTCTTCCTCTAGTGCTGGTAACTTATCTTATAACTTTAATATACCATCAACTGCTAAATCTGGAAAAACCAGAATGCGAGTTTCTATGAAATGGAACGGTACTCCTGCTCCTTGTGAAACATTTTCCTATGGTGAAGTTGAAGATTATTCTGTCATTATTGGAGCCTCTAATAGGTTAGATTCTAAAAACATTAAAACTGTAAAAATTGATGGAAAACTAGGTAATGAGCCAGCCTCTTTTGATGCTAACATTTACCCTAATCCTGCTAAAGACTTTGTTTCTTTACAGTTAATAGACGGTAGAACTTCTAGTTTTGAGATTTATAATTCAATAGGACAAGTTGTTTCTAAAGGAAAATCTTCTAGAGCTATTAATCTTTCAAGCTTAGCAAAAGGTATTTACATAATAAACATAAACGATGGTAATAAAACTATTACCAAAAAACTTATTAAAGAGTAAATTAACCCAAATACATCATAAAGAGGCTATCTAATGCATTTAGATAGCCTCTTTAACTTTATTATATACAATAAATACCAAAGAAGTAATTTGCCTCCTTTAGTTTCCTTGTTAAATTTATTTAATGTTAATATTCTCTAATACTATTTCTGATACTTTCTTCAGATTTCCTTCTTCATAAATCTTATCTATATCCAAAAAGTTAATCGTATTTTCTTTTGGTTTATAGTTATTGTAATCCACTAAACGTACTCCGCTTATTAAATGTTCTTTTTTAACATCTCTAAAACGAACTCCACCTCCGTTTGTATGGTATTTGTAGGCTAAATATTCTAACTTGAACGTTTCTGTATTAAACCAATAAAGAAATACATCATCAAAATCATCTCCTCCTCCTTCTTGATTAAAAGTTACCTGAACTTTATAATATGTTTTTCCTTTAATTACAATAGAAGGTAGTAACTTTTTATTTACAGCTTTATCATTTAAGCCTAATGGTAAAATTGAAAAATAATGTACTGAATTTACTGAATTAGCATATCTTTTGACATCCTTATCAGATAAATTAACTAAACTGTCATTTATAAACCTTTTAAAACCCAAATTAGAAAGCACATCTTTAATTACTATACTGTCTTGTTTCCATACTTTTGTATACTCATAACTTCCATTATTTCTATTAGCTTTATAGTTTTTCCCTCTAAAATCAAAAGAAATTTCTGCTGTATTCAATTTTTCTAACCCAGACTTATTTATTGATAAATCTACTATTTGTTGTGCGGTGTATTCTGGTTTACATCCAGTAAAAGCTATTAGTAATAGGAATATAAAATATCTCATGGTGGTTTATTTATTTGTTTTGGTCGTAATGAAACATCAAAATTACAGTAAAAAATACTATTTAATAATCTTCATCTGTAAGCGTTTTCATAAACACTACAATAGACTTTATTTCTTTTTTAGTCAAACCTAGACTATCAGCTGGTAATGTTTGATATTCATAAGAAAACCCTAAACCTTCTCCTCCTCCATTATTATAAAACTCAACAACTTCTTCTAAGGTTTTATACACTCCATTATGCATATATGGTGCCGTTTTTGCTATATTTCTAATACTAGGGGTTTTAAAAAAGTGTTTTCTTTCATTTGTTTTAAAAAGATTATACCTTCCTAAATCTTCACTTAATCCTGTTAAACCTATATTTGGAACACCAATAGCTTCTAACTCTGTATCATTATAATTAGGAGGTACAGTTCCATTAAATACAGGTGAAAAATGACAGGTTGCACATAAAGCTTTCCCTGTAAACAAGTTAAATCCATCTTTTTCCTCTTGAGTTAAAGTAGTTTCTTCTCCTCTAATGTTTTTATCAAATTTAGAATTAAACGGATTTAATGTTCTTATATAAGAAGCTATTGCATTTCGTATGTTATAATCTATTCGTTTGTTACCATATAATTCTTTTAATTTTTGCTGATAACCTTCATTTTTTATAACTCGATTTACTACTGAATCCATGGTCATATTAAATTCGTTATGGTTTTCTACCACACCTACTACTTGACCTTCTAAACTTCCTGATCTAGCATCCATAAAAAAACCTCTTTGAAAAGCTGCATAAGTTACCGTTGGTGTGTTTCTTGTTTGCCTGTTGTCAAAAACTCGTTTACCATCTGTAAATGCAAAATCTTTAACATGACAGGTTGCACAAGCCATCGTATTATCTTTTGATAATGACACATCATTAAATAACGCTTTACCTAATGCTACTTTACTAGTTAACCTAACTGTATCGTTTTTATAGTCTGAGAAATACCCAATATTCAATGCATCTTCAGAAAATAATGAAGTCATATTGTTTGACAATGCCATTGTAAAAGGAAACGTTACTTTCCAATCTTCCTGCACCTTAACCAATGTTTCCAACTGCGGATTTATATAACTCTTAATAAAATCAAACCTATCAAAAGTATCAAATTCATGTTTCAAAGCTTTTTGTGCCTTTTCAATTTGACTGGTAAATGTTTTTAATAATTCTTTTGACGCAAACTTATCCTTGTGCAAGTTCACTACTGTTAAAATTGTTTGATAAGTGAGTATAGTTTCTTCTAAGGATTGATTTAATACTGGTGAATCAAAGCCTGTAATCCCCGTTGTAGCAATTCTAACTAATTGTTCTCGTAATAACCAAATAACATGGTACTCTTTTAGATCAATATGTATATTATTCCTAATTAGTTTTAACCTGTTATTCGTTAAATCAACACTCTTTTTAAGCGCTACTGTATCAATAATTTCTTCATAAAGTGTTTCTTCTATTACTTGAAAACCAAAAGGCTTTATTACTTTTATATTCGTTAAATCCTCCTCTTCTACTTTTAAAATATTAGGAGCGTTTAATGACTTGTAATTATTTTTATCAGAATACGCTAAAACAGGTTCTAAAAGTTTAAAATACTTTCTTGCCTTTTTATAATACTCTTTTTGTTGCGACAACTGGTTTGTTTTTGCTAGACTATCAATACTTGAGATAACTGTATCTAAATACTGAGTATATATTACTTTTAACCCTTTATTGGCTGCTTCTAAAGAATAATACGTTGCCTCTTTTTTATGACACGATACTATTAATAGCAAAAGACATACACAAAGGTATGCCTTAAGCTTGCTTAATATGTTTTTCATATTTCTTATCTGTCTAATCCAGTAAGTATATGTAAAACAGAACCTTCTTTTCTACTATTAGCTACATCAGAATTAGCTAAAGGATCTGTAAAAGCTGTTCCATCTGCTGGGTCCCAACCATGGTTCTGTGTAATTACCATAAATGTATTCTTACCGTTATTTACAATATCAGTTACATCTATCATACCCGTAATTTCCCATGCTTTTCCTGTATTACCATAACCTTTAGTTGCTGCTAAATCTTGATTACATTCTAATACCACTTTTAATTCACCTGTATTTAAATTGTATTGGTATAACCTAGCATAATGATTTTTTTCAGCAACATCAAAGTATCCGTTTGGATCTTCTTGAATGTAAGCATAATTTTCAGTTACTAAAATGTTATCAGGACTATGGAATTCTTTTGCTTTACCACTTAACTTGTCTCCATCTAATACACAAGTAATTGTTCCTTTACCTGAAGGATCACTAGGATTTAAAACTACTTTATATATACGTCCATAAAAAGTTCCTTTATCTTTTAATCCATCTTTTCTTCTACCTGTAACACAAAAATAAAGTTCTCTATTATTTGCTGCAGAACCTCTTCTCCAATCAATATCCTCTAATCTAGAGAATCCCATTACGTCTTTATTTTTACACTCCGTATCTAACGCATTGATTTCTTTTTCCTGTAATTCAACAAACTCAATATCATATGATTTTCCTTCTTCCATATCCATTTCATAATCAACACCAGCAGTTGTTACTTTTAAACCATATAACTTACCACCTTCTAAATCTCCTTGATTACCAACATACATTCCTAATTGTCCAGAAGGCATATCATTATTACTATGGTCATCTCCTATAAACACAACCGTTTTTCCAGCATATGCATCTTTACCTATAGCCACAGCATTTTCAGTAGACCATTGTCCTAAAGCTGTTAACATTTTTGCTGTACCAGCTTGATCTGCACTTTTTGTTGGTTCAGTAGCAAAAACTCCTTTAGAAGCTCCACCCCATTCTCCTCCTGATAAATATAACGGCCCAAATCCGTGTTCTTGAGGTGAAATTAATGAACCTGAACACTGCGCTGTATTTGCAGTAGCAGCAGCATTTAAAATATAATCTCCAGAAACAGGTCTTAAGTTTTTATTTAATTTAATACGTGCTATAGAATAATCTGCTTCTATATTATTAATTAAAGTAAAACTTCCATCAGCTTCTGCAATCAACCCTGCACCATCTGCCATTGAACCATATACAAAATCAGGTGAATTAGGTATCACATCTTCCGATGATAAAATTGGAGTAATTTTTAAATCTGAAAATTCTCCGGTAACTTTTAAAAAATTTGGTGTTTTTGATGCTGTTAAATATACACTAGCATCTGAACCATCATTTCCATCGTTTCCGTCATTTCCATCTTTACCGTCCTTACCATCTATCCCATCAATTCCGTCTACACCATCTTGACAAGAGGTTACAGAAGTAAAAGCTATTGATATTGCCATTAAAGCAACTAAGCTTAGTTTTAATCGTTTCATTGTTTTCTTTATTTAGTTAATATTTCAGCACAAAAAAACGTTTTGAAATTAAGCTTAACCTTATCCTAATTTTAAATTGATATAAGATAAATGTTAGCTATTTTATCAAACTTTAAATAACTAGATTTATTCTAAATAAAGATAATATAGTATTAAACTAGACAAACATTTGCTATTTAACTAATAATAAATAAAACATTGATAATTTTACAAAAAGGACGCTTAACATTAAAGAAACATTAGTATTATTTCTAGATAACTATATAAAAAGAAAAAACGCCATATAAATGACGTTTTACACCCCTTCATATTTACTTTAAAAATATGAATAACTACAAAGAATCTTCAACTAATACTTAATGCAGTTAAAACCAAAAAACTGCTTCAATAAACAATGAGATCTATCCGATTCCCTATAAATGCTTTTTCATAAAAATTTTCCCCGACGACTCTAAGTATTATTTTTTATTGCTTATTTCTGATACAAATATATTTTGTCAATTTTTAAATGTGGTAAGTCAGTGACTTACTTTTAGTAAGTCACTGACTTACTTTTTGGCCGATTTTGGCCTTTTTTTGCTGTTTTTTGTTAAAGAAATGTTAAAATCGTTTTTTTAGGATTCTAGAAAAGCCATATCTTTGTCCCATCAATGACAAAAATTAAAACACATAACATTCAATTTATAACACTTATTAGTGGTGTAATTGAAAAATTACTTGGAGAGTTTCTTGAAAAAAGTGACGCTCTATGTATACATTTTAAAGTTTTACAAACATGATATAACTATATAAATGAATAATACATAAGCGTCCAATACTATATTGGGCGCTTTTTTTATATTTTTTTTACAATATGAGCATCGTACATTAATACAACATATAGAATTTGATTTTAACTATTAAACAACTGATTAGCAAAACATTGTTAGTTATACACACAACTAGAGAACTTCTGGACAAATACCTCTTTGCCTCAAAACAAACATAAACCACTAACAAACAAGTAATTACCTGTAAAAATTATTTGCACAGTAAAAAAAAACGCTACATCTTTGCCTCATCAAAAACAACAAATAATCGAATAATAACTATTTAAAATAAGTAACAATGTATTTACACAGCACAACAATCAATAGTAAGGGGAAAATGATAGCCGAATTTGGTATTGAGTTAGTAGTTAGTAAAGATGTAATTTATAAGATGTATTGTAAGTAATGAGATAAACGATTCATTCACATATATATAAAGGCATCTTAGTTTATAAGATGCCTTTTTTATTATACTATAATTAGAAAAACGTGATAAATACTCATTATTTCATTGCTAAAATGTTAAAATCAGTGAATTTTTTGGAAATATCGCAATAAATTCTTATATTTGAGTATATGAAAATTAAAACACTATGAAAACATTTAAATTGCACATACTAATTGAAAAAGGACGTTTACTCATCCAATTGCTACGCTTCCTAAAATTTCATACACCGTAACGGATAACACAACTATTTTAGTTGTATGAAATCAATCAGCTAGCGAAGCACATTAAATTGCAAACGCTTCCTAAATTTATGAAAAGGTAGAATTTACCTGAAGTCTGTTGTACTCAATAGGCCTTGGCAGTAAAGCATCTTCAAAAATTTTGACATTCATAGTCAATTAAATTCTACAAACACCCAATTCATTGGGGTGTATGGCTATACATCTTATCGAAAGATAAGCATGCTATGAACCATCGAATGTATTTCGAGATAACTATTGCTGCATATGCGGCCTAGAAAACTAATGTCAACTATTAAAAATTGAAAATTATGAAAACTTTAAAAACTATTTTTGGTCTACTTGTTTTATTAACCTTAACTACTTCTTGTACTGATTTAAGTGAAGATTTAAAACTAAAAGATAAAATTGATAACGAGCCTCCTACTATTACTATAGGAGTTAAAGGAGAGTCCCCTTTTTATACTGGTGGTGGAGATGGTAGTGGTGATGGAACTGATAAAGAATAAATATCTTTGTCAAATATACAAAAGTCTTTAGTAATTACTAAAGGCTTTTTTTTAGATTTGCATTTATGCAAGAAAAGATTTTTTTTATTTTTTTTTATTTTACTTTTTCTTTGCTTTTTCTCTCTTGTAAAGAAGTTAAGAAAGACCTTCCTCAAAAAAAAGCACAAACTGAATTAGATAGTATCACTTACTTTCTAAATAAATCAAAAAAAAACTTATTACATAAAAACTCTAGAGTTAAAATTTTAAATAAAGTTTACTCTAAAATTAAGAATAAACAAAATTCAAGTTTAAAAGCCAAACAATATAGTACTCTTGCCTATCAATATTTTAAAAATGGTGATACCATTCACTTTTTAAAATTAAACAAAGAAGCAAAAAATTTGGCCATTAAAATTAAAGATACTTTTGCCATTGCAGATGTCTATTGGAACTATGCAAATTTTTACAACAAAAAGCAAGTTTATGAAAAATCATATTCTTATTACAACAAAGCATACAACCACTTTAATAACATAAATAAAGATTTTGAGTCTGCTAAAATGCTATATGCCATGTCCTATATAAAAGGCCGTTACAGAAGCTATATGAGTAGTGAAATTCTTAATGTAAAGGCTTTAGAAAAATTCAAGCTATTAAAGAAAAACTTTGACATTTATCAAAGTTATAATCATTTGGGACTCTTACAATATGATATTAAAGAATATAACAAAGCTATTTTTTATTATGAAAAGGCTTTAGAGTTTTACAATAAATTAAAACCAAAAACTAAAAAGAAAAACTACATAGAGATCTATAATAATATTGCTAACGCTTATTTCAAAAAAGGAAAATACAATACTGCTCTTTTTTACTATAATAAAGAACTTAATAACAATCTACTAAGAAAAGAGCAATATGCCCGTATCATAGATAATCGAGCCTTTTGTAAACTAGCAATGCATGATACTATAAGTGTTAAATCTGATTTTTTAAAAGCTTTAGAAATTCGTGATAGTTTACAGAACAAAACTGACATTATAACCTCTAAAATACGTTTATCGGATTATTACAAATATGTAAAAGACACCATTAAGGCAATAAAATACGCTAAAGAAGCAAACAAACTAGCTAAAAGGGTTAAAAATGGGGGTGATTATTTAACTTCTTTACAGCAACTAGCCAATTTAGATACTCAAAATACCAAAAAATATTTAGACCGTTATATTACCTTTAATGACAGCTTAATAAATGCGGAACGCAGAATACAAAATAAGTTTGCGCGTATTGAGTTTGAAACGGATGAGTATATAGAAGAAACAGAGCGTTTAACCCAACAACGTATTTGGATTTTAGTCACCAGTTTGGGTGGTTTACTAATTTTGAGTCTGTTGTATTTTTTACGTATGCAAAAAATACAAAATGAAAAGCTAAGTATTGAAGCGGAACAACAAAAAGCTAATGAAGAAGTATACATCCTTACCTTACAACAACAAGCCAAATTGGAAGAGGAACGTATTAAAGAGCGTAACCGTATTTCAGAAGAACTACACGATGGTATTTTAGGAAAACTATTTGGTACGCGCTTTGGCTTAGGCTTTTTACCCTTGCAAGGAGATGTTGCTACTTTAGAAAAACACAAAGACTTACTGGATGAATTACAAGATATTGAAAAAGAAATTAGAGATGTATCTCATAAGTTAAGTGATAATTTTAATAGTTCTGATATTAACTTTTCTTCAATTATTAAACAATTGCTAGAAGATAAAAGCGTTATTGGTAATTTTAAGTATCAGATTAGTGTATCCTCAGATATTTCTTGGAATGCTATGAATGAAATAACCAAAGCTAATATTTATAGAATAATTCAGGAAGCTTTACAGAATATTATTAAGCATGCTAACGCAAAAAATGTTACTTTAGATTTTTATTTGCAAAATGAGAATTTGGTTGCAAAAATAACAGATGATGGTGTTGGTTTTAATAGTAAAAAAGGTAAAAAAGGAATTGGTATTAAAAATATAAAATCAAGAGTTGAAAAATTAAAAGGAAGTTTAACAATAGAATCAAAAATAAACGTAGGTACTATCCTACACATTAATACTCCCTACATCAAAAAAGATGGAAGAAAATAACAAGTTAACAGCTTTAATCATTGACGACCACCCTTTAATTTCTGAAGCTTATAAAAGTGCTTTTCGTTATTTAGAAATGCAAGAAAACACATTTTTCTTTGACATTCACGTGAAACATAATTGTGATGATGCGCGTGAAATTATTCATGAGTTTTCTGAGGCTAATAAAACTATTGACATTATCTTTTTAGACATGCGTTTGCCTGCTTCTGAAGACGGTACTATTTTGTCTGGTGAAGATTTAGGTCATAAGATAAACGACATGTTACCTGACAGTAAAATTATTGTTTCTACTACTTTTAATGATAATTACAGAGTGCATAGTATTATTAGAAGTATAGATCCAGATGGTTTTTTAGTAAAAAATGATATTACGCCACATGAATTGGTAACCGCTATAAAAGAAGTGTTAACTGCTCCTCCGTATTATAGTAAAACAGTAATGAAATTGGTTCGTAACCAAATGTCTAGTGATTATATTTTGGACGATATTGATCGTAAGATTTTATACGAGCTTTCCATTGGTAATAAAATGAAGAAGCTTCCAGAGGTAATTCCACTTTCTTTTGCTGGAATTCAAAAAAGAAAACGTCAAATAGCTAAAATTTTTGGAGTAGACAGTAATGATGACCGAGAACTTATTTTAGTAGCTAGAGATAAAGGTTTTTTATAAAAAACAAAACCACCCAAAAAGGTGGTTTTGTTTTTATTTACTAGTTAACAACTATGTTTCCTATATGCAAAACATCTTCTTCTTTATCTAACTTAAAAAGCTTCACTTTTCTTTTTTCATTTTTCTTTCCATAGTTTTCAAAAGTAGTAACTTTTAATATCGTTGGTCCAGATATTTTTTGCATAGTATCCGCGTAATAATCCACTTTTATTTGATAAGTTCCTTTTATAGCGTTTTTAATCATAAATGATTCAGGACCGTAACCTTCTGTTAAATCTTCAGACATTCTACCTCCTGTTTTTGTATTTTTATTTCCATAGTATGCCTTTTCTCCATTAGGATCAATAACCCATAAATCTAAATCTGTATCATTATGATTCCAATCTACTACCACACGTATATCTGGCGTTACTCTTTTAAAAAGGCCTTTCTGATATTTATTTAGTTTTAGTTTATCGGAATAGGTATTTACCAATCGTGTTAATTCTACAAAAGCTATAGCTTCAATTCCAAAAAAACGCTCATCTATGTCTTTGTGTAATAAATCTCCATTATAAATAGAAAATAATAAATTGAAACTTTTAGAATAGTCTCCTACAAATTCATATGCCAAAGCTAAATCTCTATATGACTGTGGTTCTTCAGGTCTTAATTCTAAAATTTTTTCGTAAACACTTACTGCCAAATTATATTTTTTTAACGCTTCTAGTTTGTATGCCAATGCTTTTAGTAACTCATAATTATCCAACTCTATTTCAACTAGATTAGTGAGCACCCTTACTCCAATTTCTTTTTCTCCTTTACCTATAAAAAAATCAGCTACATCGATAAAGAACATAGGACTGTTTGAAAAATTCTTTTTAATTCTTAAATACTTTTTATAAGCCTCTTTAATTGTTTTTTCATTGTTTAAAATAGTTAAGTAAGGCATGGTTGCATCCCAAGATTTTAACTCTATTACTTCTTCTATTTTTTCATTTAAATCTTCTATTTTATTTTTATTATTTTTTATTCCCTCTTTAGTTACCACTATTACCACCCCATTTTTAGCTTCCGCTCCAAAAAGTTTTATTCCATCTTGTGCTTTTAATACCTCAACCTCAAAAACTTCATTTGATTTTAAAACACTTAAAGGATTCTTATCTGTTCTTTCTCCATCTAAAATATACATGGGATTCGTTTCCATCTTCACAACACTAACATTGGCATTACTTGCAGTCTCTTCTTTAGTAAGTTTTTTACTATCAACTTTAACTCCAGAAGTTACACTACTTAAAGCGTACGAAACACTATGTCTTTTCACTGTTGATGCATAAGCAGTCACTACTACTTCTTGTAATACGCTTTCATCATTTTTTAATTCAATATCTAGGTTATTGGTAGTGTTTCCTACAAGTACTTCTTTTGTTTCCATTCCTACAAAACTAAAAACCAACTCACTTCCTTCAGCTACATTTATAGAAAAGTTCCCATCAAAATCTGTTTCAGTACCATTCATTGTTCCTTTTACAATTACAGCTACTCCTGGCAAAGGGCCATTTTCATCTTTTACCAGCCCATGTATTGTTTTTTTAGGCAAATCACTTTCATTTAACACTTCTACTTTTTCTACAAGCTGAGTTTCTTCTTCTTGTTTTATTATTTCTACTTCTTGATCTTTTATTTCCTCTTCTACATTTTCATTTTGCTCTAAAACTTGTGGTTGTATTTCTTCAATTGAATTCTCCACTGTAGTTTGTCTTCTATTCTCTTTTGCCTCTTTTATAACATAAGACGCATCATACCATTTTAAAATATCTTTGTAATTATCAATTAGTTCTTCTTTTCTGTCTTGGATATCTAAATCATTCTCTCTTTCCTTTTTTTCTTTTAAAAGTCTTTTATAAGCTTCTTTTAACTCTTCTGGTGGTGTGATTTCATACGTTACATAATCTTCAACCCTATCTAAAACTAACATCGATGTATAATCCGTAATTAGATGATACTGTTTAGCTAATTCAATAATCTCTTTTTTATTCTGTTGTTTTGATTTATTTAAATGTACTAATCTTTGTTTAGCCCATAGTCTTTTTACAATTGATGAATTAGATGTTTTTTTTATTAAAACTTCTTTTTCCTCTATTACTTTATCTTGATACCCTAGCAATAGTTTTATAGATGTTGGTCTTTTAAACCTTCCTGCAACTTCAATACCGTTATTAATAGTTACTTTTTCTTTAGGATAAATCTCAAAAGTTTTATTGTTTTCCTTAATACCCAATAACTGTAAACATTCTTTAGTCAATAATTCTGTAGCCTTATTAATTGGTAACTTATTCAGGTTTATATATGTTCCTCCAGAAGTTTCTGAAATTGTTTTTAAGTATTCATGATTTGCTGATAAAAGAGAATTTACTACATAAATAGTTTTTTTAGTTCCTTCAGTATTTTGTTGTCTTAAATTATGTAACCCATCAGAAAATAAGAGTATTTCTTTAGCATCAGTTTTTATATTTTTTAGCACCTCATTTAAATTTGTTCCTCCATCATACTCCTGCTTTTTAATCTTACTTTTTAACGCTATCCAGTTTCCATTTTTTATAAGGAAATTTTCTTTAGTATGAACTGTTGAACTAAACGTAATAAACTCAATTGTTACATTCTCTAAATATTTTAAATACGCTTCTAAAAGTGCTATCTCCTTTTCTAAGTTTTTAAGCCTCATAGAGCCAGAAACATCCCATAAAATAGTTATTTTTTTAGGCTTTTCCTTGCTTCTAAGCTTTCCTTTAAAAGGAATATACACATTAAAATAGTCTTTATACGTTGTTACTTTTTCTTTATTTTCTTTTCCAGAAATTACTAGCTTCAAAAGATCATCTATTCTTTTATTAGTGTTTTTTATTACTGCTATTTGTTTGGTTTCTTTTTCTGTAAAAATTATGTTTTCAAACTTTTTATTTGTCAGTTTCAATTTATTAGTTAGATTCCCTTCAATAGTGAGACAAAAATCGAATTTGTTTAACTTTTCACTAAATTTTATTGGGAAGTTATGTATTAAATCACCATTTAAATACGATAGTTTTTCTTCACAGGTTACTACAATTACTTTCTCTTTATTTGGTAAAATTGGATATACTCTAGCTTTATAATTATTCCCATTTGTTTTTTCTAATAATGCGGGATCTATTTTTTGTCTAATCGTATTTTCATAAGCTACTCTGGCTAGCTCTTTCTCTACAACAACCGCATCTCTAAGCTTTCCGTTTAAACTCATTGCAAAACCTGAAACAGCCTGTCCTTCCCCTAAAGGAAACTGTAATTCTCCCTCTAAAAGCCTATCACTATTATTAAAAAAAGTTAATTTGTATTCTGTAGTTAATGTATTACCTACTATTTTAGCTTTTATAGCCACCTTAGATAGTTTTACGAACTCACCTCCTTCTTTTATACTTAATTTTGGTATGTTTTGTGTAAATGTTTGTATACTTATCCACAAACAGTAAAAAGTAATAATTTTTTTCATTTTTAATAGTTTTTAGATTGCAGTAAATGTAGCGTGGCGGATTACTTAAAAAAATGAAGAATTAGGGAACTATACCTTTTAATTAGTTTACATAGCTTATTTAATAAGTAAAACTAGATTGGATATAATAAAAAAAACCGAAACGTAATGTTTCGGTTTTTGAGCGAGAGACCGGGTTCGAACCGGCGACATTCAGCTTGGAAGGCTGACGCTCTACCAACTGAGCTACTCTCGCGGGTAAAGACTTTTGCAAATGTTTATTTTTTATTAAAAATTGAGCGGGAGACCGGGTTCGAACCGGCGACATTCAGCTTGGAAGGCTGACGCTCTACCAACTGAGCTACTCCCGCGGGTAAAGACTTTTGCAAATGTTTGCTTTTTATTAAAAATTTGAGCGGGAGACCGGGTTCGAACCGGCGACATTCAGCTTGGAAGGCTGACGCTCTACCAACTGAGCTACTCCCGCGATAAAGCGGTTGCAAATATAATACAGTTTCTAGAATCTACAAGGGTTTTTTAATAAAATTTTTCGCCCTCACGCATAACCTTCACAAAATGAAAGCCATAAATTTCAAATCCTTCATTGTAATAAAATTTATGCGATTTTCTGTTGCCTGTATAAGTGTTTAGCTCCATTGCTTCACATCCTTTTGACTTTGTATATTCATAAATCCAGTTAAAAAACTGTTTCCCAATATTTTTTCCTCGATAGCTTTCGTCAATTATTACGTGATCTGGCTCTACACTTTTACCAACATAGTGCCTTGTGCTATACCAAAGCCCAGAAATACCTATTAATTTCTCCTCATCATATACACCAACACATTCATAGTTTGGGTAAGTAATCATCTCCTCTACCCGCTTTTCTAAAATATCATGCGGCGTTATAGTATTTATTACTTTTAATAATGGAAGTATTTGTTTAATTTCTTTGTTAGGAATGGGTTTGTAGGTTAAGTTCATATTCATCAATAAATCATATTAGCTAGAACTAATAATAGTTAACAATAGTATTTTGCTTAATTTTGCGTGAAATTACTTTATTATCCTTGATTAAAAAATGAAAAGTATTGTTAAAATAATTGAAACGGAGCTAACGTATCCTTTAAGAAAAGAAATTCTAAGGAAAAATATTGACTTACCTCATACTTTTCAGGGTGATTTTGATGAAGAAACCATTCATATAGGGGCTTATGTTAACGATAAACTTGTTGGAATTACTACCTTAATGCCTAGTACCAATAGCTTATTTGAGGACTCTCAATACCAATTAAGAGGCATGGCTACATCTACCAATGCTCGTGGCTTAGGTATTGGTAAAAAAATACTTGAGTTTGCTTTTACAGTTCTAAAAGAGAAGAACATTACTACATTATGGTGCAATGCACGTGAAATTGCGGTTCCTTTTTATGAGAAATCAGGATTTAATATTATGGGCGATTTATTTATGGTGGATAAAGTAGGTCCTCATTACGTGATGAGTATTCAACTTTAAAAGCTTTTAAGATTCCCGTTGAGCTTTTAATTTTTTAATACCATCAAATAAAAACCAACTCGCAAATAACGCTCTAACTAATAAAAACACTAATTTACTTTCTGTTTGAAAGCTAAGTAATAATCGATAAGATTCTCTTTCTTGTGATATCGCACTTATGGTGCCTATTATAATTACAATTCCAATAAATATATATAGGTAAGGAAGGATTTTGTTCATTACTTTGAAGTAGGTATTTTTATTAAGTATTCTTTTCTTGATTTGTTATGTAAACGTGTTTCTCTTAACCAAGGATTTACTAGTTTTAACTCTTTATAAGATACTCCAAAGCTTTTTGCAAAATTTGGAATACTAGTAATGGCAGTATCTACAGCTACATTGTATGTTTTTGTTGGCTTGTATAAGTCTTCTTCCGAAAAAATAAATCCATACTTGCTCGGATTGGCTATAATTTCCTTTAAGGCTAATATTCTAAAAACATAACGAGACGTTTCCATATTTAACAATAAATCATAATACGTTTCTGCTTTTTGCTCTTTCATTCTTTTTGAAATTCTACCATTACCCGCATTATATGCAGCTGTAGCTAAGGTCCAAGAACCAAATTTTTCTTTTGACTTTGTTAAATACCTTGCTGCCATTTTAGTTGCTTTTTCTAAATGATATCGTTCATCTACGTTACCATTTACTTCTAAACCGTATTCACGAGCTGTTCCTTTCATAAATTGCCAAAACCCTGCAGCTCCAGCATATGATTTTACATTCATAAAACCACTTTCGGCTAAAGCTAAATACTTAAAATCATCAGGAACTCCATAAGATTCTAATATTGGTTCGATAATAGGAAAGAATTTATGTGCTCTTTTAATTAATAACAATCCATTAGATTGCCAGTAAGTGTTAACTAACAACTCTCTATCCATTCTTTCTCTAATATCCGCTCTATCTAACGGAACTGGTTCTCCTGCTAACTCCATTTTCTCAGGAAGTTTTACTGCTTTTATTTCGTAATGCTCTGCTACGTTTTTTACTACAGGTTCTTTATCTTTACTAATGGTATTCATTAATAAAGTTGCTAATGTTATAATGGTTGTTATTGATAAAAATCGTACTGCTTTATTCATATCCTTCCTTCTTTACGGTTATCCTACTAAGTTAGCAAAAAACATTCCGTTTCTAAAATTTTAGAAATGCTTTTTGCTTTATTAAGTATCATTATATGTGTTCCGTTTTCTACTAAAATGGTATCCTTTATATTCTTTATTGGAAATATCTCATCCTTATCTCCATGAATATGAACTACATTAGGTAAGTTTTCTTCTTGGTACCAATGTAACACATTATAAATAGCCCAATGTAAATAATCTTTATCTCTTACAGATAAATAAATTTTATACAGCTCGGCTCTCTTTTTTAAATAGTCGTTAAAAAAGTACTGTTCATACTTTTCTATATTAGAAACTATGTTAGCTGGAAATAATTTGTACGCTTTAGTTACCTGTGCTAATTTTAATCGTTTAGGTAATTCTTTATTACTTTTTATACTAGAAATGATAATTACTTTTCTGTAAGTGATGTGCTTGCTCATTTCTTGTACCATAACTCCTCCAAATGAAACTCCTACTAATATTGGATTTTCATGTTTTATGAAACTACACATTCTTTTTGCGTATTCTTGAATGGATTCATTTATAGATTTTGGTAAAATCCATTCTAAAAAATGCAATTCAAAGGTTTCTTCTGGTAAAGTAAGGTATTCAAATATTTTTGTATTGGCTGCTAAGCCTGGTACAAAATAAATAGGTATTTTAGGCATTCTTCTTATTCTATGTATTTTCTTTCTAATAACAGTCCTTCAACATACTCATGTACGTCTACTAATTCTGCTGGAATATTATTCCATAAACGAATTTGTATTTGTTTTTCTTTATAAGTTATATAGGTACTTGGTAAATCCATTACTCTTGGATTATCATATACATCATTAAAACTTTCAAAGTCTTTGCTTGATAGTTTTTTATTTAATTTTTCAAGTTCTTCTTTTGACAACTTAAAAGCACGTTTCCCTTTTTCCATAACAAACTGCTCTCCATTGTAAGCTACATTTCCATTTTTATCTATAGTTATCTCATATACTGGACATTCACCAAAACAGTTTGTTTTACGAATGCTAATCAATCTGTTTTTTTCTTTTTCTATAATTTCATTTAATTGTTTTTTACTGTTTTTACTTACTAAACGGAATTCACCTGTTTCTTGTAATCTTTTTTCCCAAAAATCTCTTTTATCTTCTGGCACTTTTACAACACCTATTTGAGTTGCTTTAGTATCATAAGCTGTTTTACTCCAAGTTAATCCACTATTTTTGATTAGTGCCTTTACATCATTACTACTCTTGGCATTTTTTAACACTACTATTAATTCGTCCTTTGGGTCTTTAGGTTCTGCTACTTTTTCAGTTGTCGCTTTTGACGCTGCTTCAGGAGTTGCTTCTGTAGTTTTTTTAGGAGAACTACAATTTAATGCTAAAATTAACATAGAGGATAGAAGGTATTTCATAATGTGTTTTTAATTTTTTGTTGTTGATATAATAACAACATTAAAAGTACATTATTTTTTATCGTTAAAAATAGATAAGTTAAATTTTTTATCGATTAACCAAATTGGTCCCCAAACAAACAAGGTAAAACTATTGATTATAGTAGTAATAACTACTCTTCGTATGCATAAACAATATAAGATGTCTTTTAAACTTCTATTTTTACTCACTTCATTTACTCCAAAAAAATGAGCTACGGACTTAGGTTTTATACTCCTAATAACATCTATTCGATCTTTAATTAAAATATATAGAAAAACTATCACTCCAATACCTATTAGACATTGGAAAATAGTTTCTATATTTTCTAAACTCAAAATATTACTTAAAAAATTAACAAAAATCAAACCTTACCAAACCGTCTTCATCAATAGTAGTTAAAGTTACTTGGTGTAATGTGTTTACTAACTCAGGATTCCAAGGTGTTTTTACTTTTAGATAGTTTTCTGTAAATCCGTGAATGTAACCTTCTTTATTCTCTCCTTCAAATAATACTGTTAAAGTATTTCCTAATTGACTTTCATAAAAAGCTCTTCTTTTCTTAACTGATAAGCCTCTTAGCATTTTGCTTCGTTTTGCTCGTACGTTTTTAGGAACTACTCCATCCATCTCTACCGCTTCAGTATTTGCTCTTTCTGAATAGGTAAATACATGTAGGTAAGAAATATTTAATTCACTTAAGTAGTTATAAGTTTCTAAAAACAACTCATCTGTTTCACCTGGAAACCCTACGATTACATCTACTCCAATACAGGCATTAGGCATTACCTGCTTAATTTTTGTTACTCGATCTGTATAAACTCTACGCAAGTAACGTCTTTTCATTCTTTTTAATAAGGTATCACTTCCAGATTGTAATGGGATATGAAAATGCGGAACAAAGGTGTTAGATTTTGATACAAAGTCAATGGTTTCGTCCTTTAATAAATTAGGCTCTATAGATGAAATTCGTAATCGGTGAATTCCTTCAACTTTATCTAAAGCCTGAACTAACTCTAAGAATGTATGCTCATGTTTTTTATTTCCAAACTCTCCTTTTCCATAGTCTCCAATATTAACGCCTGTTAATACAATTTCTTTAATTCCTTTTTCTGCAATTTCTTTCGCATTTTTTAAAACATTTTCTAAAGTATCACTTCTAGAAATTCCTCTAGCTAAAGGAATGGTACAGTAGGTACATTTATAATCGCAACCATCTTGTACTTTTAAAAAAGCTCTTGTTCTGTCTCCTATTGAATAGGAACCTACATAAAAATCAGCTTCTTCAATTTCACAAGAGTGTACTTCTCCTATTTCATTTTTTGTTAAATCGTTAATATAACTGGTAACATTGAACTTTTCTGTAGCTCCTAATACTAAATCTACCCCATCAACATTCGCTAATTCTTCAGGTTTTAACTGTGCATAACAACCCACTCCAATCACAAATGCTTCTTCATTTTGTTTTAAAGCCGATTTTACAATGGTTTTAAAACGTTTATCTGCATTTTCTGTTACGGAACACGTGTTTATTACATACACATCTGCTTTTTCTTCAAATTCAACACGTTCAAAACCTTCATTTACAAAGTTTCTGGCAATGGTTGATGTTTCTGAGAAATTTAATTTACATCCTAAGGTGTAAAAAGCTACTTTTTTATCTGCAATCATTCTTTCCTAATATCCTTAAATAAAGAAGTGGTTTAAATTTTTTAGTTTCAACCGAAAAAGTTTAAATCACTTCAAAAAAATAAAAGCTTTTGGATAAGTCTTTATTTTTTTAGAAGTTCGTACCTATTACTGCTTTTCTGTCTACGACAGATTTTAAAAATGCAAAAGTACTTAATTTATGGTGATTTTTGAAACGGAAAGATTAATAGTTAGAAAACTCATTTTAGAGGATTTAGATGGTTTTCATGAAATGCAAAGCAATCCTAAAGTTATGCAATATGCAGATGGTGAGGTTAAGAGTTATTTAGAACACAAATCTGAGCTAATTTCACTTATAGATAAATACACAATTCCTGATAATGATTTTTGGATTTATGCTATTGTTAGAAAAAGTGATGTTACCTTTGTGGGTACAGTAGCTTTGGTTAAAGATGGTACGGATGATGAAATTGGTTATCGTTTTTTAGAAACGTATTGGGGTAATGGTTATGCTACTGAGATTTGTAAAGGATTGATTTCTTATTGTAAATCTATAGGTATGAAAAAATTAATTGGTTATGTGGTAGATAAAAATATAGCTTCTGCTAAAATATTAGAGCGTTATAACTTTACCCTTGTTAAAAGGTTTGTTAGCGAAGATATTGGTTTACCTGAATCTAAGTACGAGCTTATATTATGATTGAAAGTACGTTAACTCCGCCTTATTATGCGGTAATATTTTCTTCCTTATTATCTGACAATACAGAAGGCTACAGTGAAATGGCTGACAGAATGGAACTATTAGCTAAAAAACAACCAGGCTACTTAGGAATTGAGTATGCTAGAAGCGAAATAGGTATTACAGTATCTTACTGGGAAAGCTTGGAAGCTATCACTGCTTGGAAAAACAATATAGAACATACAGAGGCTAGACAAATGGGAAGAGAAAAGTGGTACCAACAATACCAATTACGCATTTGTAAAGTGGAACGTGAATACGGATTTAAAAAATAAAGATTAAATGTACGCTGCTATTAGTACTATTTTAAAAAAGTTTTTAAAACCTGCTACTATTTTTAGATATGGTTTTAATATTTCTCCTATGTATAGAAGGTCTACTGGACGTTTAACCTATGTTTCAGAAGATTTATATCATGTGAAGGTAAAAATTCCTATTAGTTTTAAAAATAAAAACTATGTGGGGTCTATTTTTGGGGGAAGTTTGTTTTCTGCTACTGATCCCGTGTTTATGATTCAGTTGATGCAAATTTTAGGAAATGATTATGTAGTATGGGATAAAGATGCTTCTATTAAATTTAAGCGCCCCGCGAAAGCTAGTGGTTATGTAGATTTTATTTTTACCCATGAGGAGATTGAAGACATTAAAAATAAAGTGGCCTCCGAAAAAGAGTATGATTTAGTTAAGCATATACAAATTACGAATCAAGATGCTTCAATTACCTTTGCTGAAGTATCAAAAACTATTTACATTGCAGATAAAACCTATTATAAGAATAAGCGCGCAAAAAAATAAATCGTTATTACTTCTTGTTCTCGCTAGTTTATGTATTATTTCTTGCTCAAAAAGAAGCAAACGCTTTTCTGACAATCAAGTTTTTAGATATAACGAGCATTCTAATATTACTTCTTTAGATCCGGCTTTTGCGAAAGATCAACGTAATATCTGGGCAATTAATCAGTTGTATAATGGTTTGGTTCAGTTGGATGATAGTTTACACGTTCAACCTGATATTGCTAAGCATTGGTCTATTTCTGAAGATGGTAAAACCTATCGTTTTTTACTTAGAAATGATGTGTTTTTTCATAAACATGAATTATTTGGTTCTCAAAAAACTAGAAAGGTTATTGCCAGTGATTTTGTGTATTCTTTTCATCGTTTATTAGACAAAAATGTGGCTTCTCCAGGTGGATGGGTTTTACAAAATGTGGCTAATTATACTGCTGAAAATGATTCTACTTTTGTGATTAATTTAAAGCAAGCCTTCCCTCCTTTTTTAGGTTTGCTCTCTATGAAATATTGTTCTGTTGTGCC
The DNA here is from genome assembly GCF_964036645.1 of Tenacibaculum sp. 190524A02b. Lineage (NCBI taxonomy): Bacteria > Pseudomonadati > Bacteroidota > Flavobacteriia > Flavobacteriales > Flavobacteriaceae > Tenacibaculum > Tenacibaculum vairaonense. The sequence continues at coordinate 1,477,250 of NZ_OZ038525.1, forward strand.
TAAGGAAGCTGTTGATTATTTTAAATCTACTTTTAGAGCTAATCCTATTGGTACGGGGCCTTTTTATTTTAAGTTATGGGTTGAAAATACCAAATTGGTTTTACGTAAAAACATTCATTATTTTGAAAAAGATAGTAGTGGAACTTCTTTACCTTACTTAGAGGCTGTAGCAGTTACTTTTTTACCCGATAAACAGAGTGAGTTTTTACAGTTTATTCAAGGGAATATTGATTTTATGAAAAGTTTGGATGCTTCTTACAAGGATGATATTTTAAATACTGATGGAACGTTAAAGGATAAGTATGCGAATAGAATTCAAATGCAAACTGGTGCGTATTTAAATACTGAATATTTGGGTATTTATTTAGAAGGTGAAACTGAAACTCCTACCCTATCAAAATTAATTAGACAGGCTATTAATTACGGTTTTGATAGAGAGAAAATGATTACTTTTTTACGTAATGGTATTGGTACGCCTGCTATTCATGGTTTTATTCCTAAAGGGCTTCCTTCTTTTAATTATCAGAAAGGATATACGTATCAACCTGAAAAAGCGAAGGCTTTGGTTGAAGCATATAAAAAAACAACGGGTAAAACTTCCGTTACTATTCGTATTACCACCAATAGTAATTATTTGGATTTATGTGAGTTTATTCAGCGTGAACTTCAAAAGATTGGTTTAGATACTAAAGTAGATGTTATTCCGCCTTCTGCTCTTAGACAAGGTAAAGCTAGCGGTAAACTTCCTATTTTTAGAGCTAGTTGGATTGCGGATTATCCGGATGCTGAAAATTATCTGTCGTTATTTTATAGTAAAAATTTTACGCCTAATGGCCCTAACTACACACATTTTAAAAATAGTTTGTTTGATAGTTTGTATGAACAGTCTATTAAAGAGGTGGATTTGGTTAAAAGGCAACTACTGTATCAACAAATGGATCGTATTATTATTGATGAAGCACCTGTTGTTCCTTTGTATTATGATGAAGTAATTCGTTTTTCTCAAAAAAATGTTCATGGTTTGGGTATTAATCCTATTGATTTATTGCATTTAAAGCGTGTTAAAAAAGTGGCAGTTGGCAATTAGTTTTTGGCTGTTAGCTATTAGCTGGTTTGAGGTACGGGGTTCGAGGTGGAAGTAATTAGCTATTGACTGTTAGCCTTCGGCTGTTGGCTATTTCTAATTTTTAATGTTTAGTTTTTAGTTCTTAGTTTCACTCTGAACTTGATTAGCTTTTAGCATGTTAGCTCTTAGCTGGTTTGAGGTACGGGATAGTTGAATTAGGAATTACGAATTGTTCTATTTAAAAATCTTAACTACTTCTACTACTTAACTTCTATTAACTTCTATTAACTTCTATTTCTACAACTCTTCTTTCTAAACTTTATACTCTTATACCTTAAATATTTCCTTTAAGAACTAAAAACAAGACACTTACAACTTTTTATTTCTTTTTAGTTATTGATTTATAGAACTTTGATAGAGATGTAATAATTACTAGCGCTATTAATTATTTTCTTATCAAGGCGAAAATCCGAAAAGCCTTTATTTAAGAGAGTAGGAAAACAAAAACTTAACTATTATGGGATTTTATGGTAAAGAACCAGTTAATGCTGATCAATGTACTGTTGTTTATGTATGGACAGGATTGGGTACTCCTGGTTTTTTTAGTGTTTACGTTGAAGGAGATGCTCCGAATTACTCGTATGGATTTGACTTAGTAAGAGACCCACATTTTGTTGGTGGCTTAAAAGTTGATGTTATGGGATGGACTGGACCTTTAGGGCCAGGGAAATCTCCTTATAAAGTTCATGGGACTTTTCAAGGGGCTTTTTCTAATGAAATTATTATTTCTGGATCTAACGGGAATTTTACAGTTCCTGTGAAAGAAATTCCTCACGATGAAGTGGAGAATTATATTAAATCTAAACAGTTAGAAACTGTATAATACTAATTAAACGTTAAAATGACGCATATAAATTCTTTCTTTTTAGTTTGTTTGTCGTTTAAAAAGACAACCGTAACTATGGCTATGCTTGCTTTTTTAGCCTAAAACAATTCTAAAAATAATTCAATTTATTTATACGACATTCTAAAATTCAATTGGTATAAAACGTAAGTTATTACGTTAGTAGGCTATCAGGAAGTCATCAACAATACTAATCATATTGTTGATGATTTCTCGTTTTATATTGTTTTGGTTAGCTTTGAGCCATTGGCTTTTGGCGGTTAGCTGTTGGCTTTTTCTAATTTTTAATGTTTAGTGCTTAGTTTTTAGTTCACTCTCTGAACTCATAAATCATAACTTTTCGCTGTTGGCTGGTTGTATATGAAAAGATTGCTTCGATGCCTCGCAATTACGGCTTTTATTAGTTTTTAGTCTGATGACACAGCTATTAAAATAAAACTCGAAGTTTTAATGACTCCGAGTTTTGTTTTTAGTAAATTGATTTAAGATTTTCTACGGATTCCTATGGCTTCTAAGAGTTGTGGGTTTTCTGTTAAAGCATCATTTGCCATGGCATAGAAAGCTTGCATCCAGTCTGCCATTTTTTCTAGTGCAGCATTTTTTAATTTAGTTGCGTCTTGACTTTCTGCTTTTGCTCTACGACGGTGTGCTGCATATAATTGCATGAGTTGGTCTTTCTTTTCTTGAAAGTTTACAGATGCTTCTAAGGTTTCTATGTCTTCTTGTTGTTTTGCATCCCATATTTGTTTGGTTTAACTGTAAAGGTTTATACCTTCTTCTATTTTAGCTGCATCAAAGCCGTATTTGGCTATTTGTTGTGCTATTTCTTGTTGTTCTTGTGCATTTTGTAGTGCTATTCTCCACTTTTCTAATAATGCTGTTTCTGATTTCACAGGTCTTTTCGCCATGATTATTATGATTTTAATTATTAATTCTTCTTCTGTTTATAAAATAACTGGTATTGCTAGTTTCTTTTCTCTACTTCCCTCCTCTTTTTACTTTGCTTATTATACTTTTTACGTTATTTAATGTCTTTATTGTATTATCTAATGTCCTTTTTGTACTGCTTAGATTCTTTTTAGCATTGCTTAACGTCCTTTTGCCATTGCTTAACGTCCTTTTTGCGTTGCTTACCGCCATTTTACTGGCTAGACTGTTAAATTTGTTATGTATTTGGTGAATTGTTTATAGCAATTCTTTTTCTTACTCTGTAAACTTACTTTTTCCTTTGTTGATTTACAAATTTTTAGCTTCTTTTTAACAATTGTTTTGAGTTGTTGGCTGTGAGCCGGTTTGAGGTATGGGGTTCGGGGTTAAAGGCTATTAGCTCTTAGCCTTTAGCTTTGAGCTTTGGGCCATTGGCTAACTGTATGTGAAAAGGTTGCTTCGAATCCTAGCAATTACCGTATTTTATTAATTTTTAGTTTATTTTGGCTCTTAGAAATTGGCTATTCAATTAGTTAATTTTTAGTTTTTAACTCTTTACTATAGTTTAAAACTCCTATTCATTAGAAAAAATACTTCTATCAATAAAAAGTTTCAAGGTTACTGATGAAACAGAAGATTATGAAATTAATCTTTTTTTCGACAAAATTGGAGAAGAAATAACTGATCCTACCCTTTTGAAAGAGTCACAAAAAGAGCAACTAATAAATGGGCTTTTTGATTTTTTAAAAGTACAAAGTCCTGAAATGGAGGTTAACTTTTCTTTTATTCATTTAATTGAAAGTATTGATAACCCTGAGTTTAATATTTATGATGAAATGTTGTTAAAGTTCAATTCTGAAAATGGAACAATTACTTCAGTTCATTTACTGAACAGATATATAAACTCTTTAGAAAAGGGAAATAATCGGGAGAAGTGTTTAAAATTACTAAAGTCTATATCTAACAACACCAATTATAACGAATATGTAAGAGAAGATGCTTTTGATTGTTATGAATACCAAATGAAAAGCTACTAATACTTTTTAAAGGTTTCTACTTCACGTAAACTAAACTGTTCTCGATAATTTTTTTACTACGTTAACACTTCATAAAAAACACTCGAACTGACATGTTCAAAAAACTTATTCGTAAACCTATTTTTGTTAATGAAATAATTAACTGTTTATATGAATAGTTATTTAGTTCTACTTCTTAAAAAACTAAATACAATTTCTACAGCTCCCTAACAATAACAACTGCGCTGAGTTTATTTGATAATTGGCTATGGTTGGTATTGTTACATCAATAGAAATACATTCTACAGCTCCACACTCTTGACATTGAAAATGTGGATGTACATCTATATGTTTTTCTGAGGAACAGCCTGTACATTTTGCATACCACTTGATTCCTGATTTTCCTAAAAAACTATGGATGATTCCATCATGCTCTAATCTATCTAAAATTCTATATACTGTTGATTTGTTCATTTCTTTTTTTAGCATATCTACTAAATCAACTACAGAAATTGCTTGTTTACTTTTATCAAAGTAGTTTACTATTGTATTTACTGATTTGGTTTTTCTAATAACACTCATACCCTCATTTTTATTCCTTTACGATTACATGTAGCCTTCTTTGTTTAAAAATAATTGTTTTAAACATGTAATTTCATATGTCAAATATAAAACTACCTAGTTGCAATAACAAATATTTATCTATATTTGCAACCTAGTCGCAATTAAATAAATTAAATGATACTTACACGACAATCGGATGCCTTAGGTGCTGTTGCTAGTAGCTTGTGTGCTTTTCACTGTTTTGTTACTCCTATACTTTTTGCTGTACAAACTTGCTCTGCAGCATGTAGTCATGGTTCTTCTACTCCTAGTTGGTGGGGTTTTATTGATTATATTTTTATAGGTGTTTCCTTATTGGCTGTATATGCTTCTTCTAAGTCTACTTCTTCAAATTGGATTAAATATTTGCTATGGGTTAGCTGGATACTTTGTGCTACGGTTATTTTCATGGAGAAAACACAGCTGCTTTCATTACCTGAAATTACTATTTATTTTCCTTCTTTACTTTTAGCTTTCTTGCATTTATATAATAGAAAGCATTTTAGTTGTAAAGAAAGTGAATGTTAAACCTTTATTATTAAAACACAAGAAATGCCTAACGATACTAAAGATTTTATTGGTGACAACCATATTTCAACAAATACTGATACGCCTCTTAGAACGGATGCTTTTGCTAAAAGTGAGGATGAGAAAATAGCTTCTATACAAGGTTATTTTTCGAAAATAATGGAAGAATTAGGTTTGGATTTATCCGACGATAGTTTGTCTGGAACTCCTTATAGAGTAGCTAAAATGTATGTAAAAGAGTTGTTTTATGGTTTAAATCCTAAATATAAACCTAAGCTTACCACTTTTGAAAATAAATATGGGTATCAAAAAATACTTATAGAGCAGAATATTACTATTGATTCTTCTTGTGAGCATCATTTTTTACCTATTATAGGACAAGCTCATATTGGGTATATTCCTAGCAAAAGAGTTGTAGGGCTTTCTAAAATTAATAGACTTGTTGATTATTATGCGCATAGGCCTCAAGTGCAGGAACGATTATGTCAACAAATTCATAAAGACCTTAAAGAGGCGCTGGCTACTGAGGATATTATTATTATGATACAAGCAAAACATCTTTGTGTTTCTTCTAGAGGGATTAAAGATAAAAGTAGTTACACTACTACTTTAGAATATGGTGGCGTGTTTAATAATGAAGTTTACCGAAATGAGTTTTTTAGACTTATTCAACCCAATAACAATCCATCAGTATAATACTATTTTTCTGACTTAAATTTATAGCATTCATTTCTAATAAAGATGCTTACCAAAAATCAATTAACCAATAACTTTCCTTTATTAAGAATCAAAAAGCGGTTGTCTAAATATAGGCAACCGCTTTTTAAGTATAAAACACTTTTATATTATGAAGTGATTAAAACTTTTTTATTAATAGCTTAATAGATATAAAATATATTTACAATTGATAAAATTAAAAATACTAACTCCTTATTGATAATTACAAAATCTTACAATAAATACTCTACATATTTTGTGTGTAGTAATTATAATCCTTTAAAACAGTTTCTATAAACTCCATATCATTTTCTTGTGATTTTATTTGAGTAACCTCTTCTATTTTTTTTCTTAATTTTTTAATTGTTTTATAATCTCTTGATTCTTTTGCCCCAGAAAAAGTGTCTTTTATAATACGTGCATCATTATCTGACAACTTTATTACTGCTGCATACTTTGGCTTGTACTTTTCTGTAATCTCTTCAAGAATAGTTTGCGAAAAAGCTGCGTCATCTTTTAAATTTACAACTACTGTATTGGCCGAGATATCTCCTACTCTTTGATTGTTTTTTGTGATTATGATAGCTATAAAACCTATCATTTTACCTATTAAAAATATCACCCAAATAAGTCCTAAATATCGATCTAACCCTAAAGAAAAAACATAAATCAGTATTAAAATAAAAAAATTAAAGTCAACTACCCTCATAAACCATCTCATCATATAATCCGTTACAGAAGGTTTAAATCCTTCAATATTAACAACCCTTAGCTTTAATAATTTTTTACCTATGGTTTGTCCGTTTAAAAGAATTTCTGTGTATAAAGAATAAAAAGTTATAGGTAAAAACAACATGATATCAATAGCTTTAACAGACCATGCATCTCCATCTACAGCCGCTTTAATTAACGTAAAATTAAATAGTGATATAATCAAGTACAAATACGCAAACTTTACTATGTTATCTATAAAAAAAGCTAGTATTCTTAAACCTATATTAGCTAATTCAAAATTTATTTTAACATTTTGTGTGGTATTTACTTGCAGTCTTTTCATACATTATTTATTTTTGCTCTAATGAGAGAGGTAGCTTTTATTAAGCAAAATAAAGAAAAATGGCTTGAATTTGAACAAGTAATTTCAAATAATTACAAAAAAAGCCCAGACGAAATTGCTGATTTACATATTAAAATCATGAACGATTTGTCTTACGCACAGTCGTTTTACCCAAAAAGTAATGTGGTTTTATATTTGAACAAATTAGCTAAAAAAAGTTATGAAAAAATTTACCACACTAAAAAACAAGATAAGAACACAATTTTACAGTTCTTTTTTGAAAAGATACCTCTATTAGCCTATAAACATAGAAAGTATATATACATTTCTTTTATTTTCTTCTTTATTTGTTTCTTTATTGGTCTATTATCAACTTTTAATGATAACGGATTTGCTAGAGAAATATTAGGTGATTCTTATATTGATGAAACGTTAGAAAATATTGAAAGTGGAGATGCTTTAGCTATTTATAAAAATGGAAGTAATTGGGGAAGTTTTATTGGTATTTTTGATAACAACCTACGAGTTGGGCTTAATATGTTTTTATCTGGTTTATTTATTGGCTTAGGTACTGGTTATTATATTGTTTATAATGGTATTATGGTGGCTGTTTTCCAAGCTTTCTTTTTTCAAAACAATACTTTTTTAGATAGCTTAAAAGGTATTTGGATACATGGAACTTATGAGATTTTTGCTATGATTATTGAAGCTGCTGCTGGTTATATTATTGGTGCTAGTATTTTATTTCCAGGCTCTTTAAGTAGATTAGAATCTTTTAAAAAAGGATTACGTGAAGCTTTTTTGATTTTTTTAAGCACTATTCCTTTTACTTTTATTGCTGCATTTTTAGAAGGGTACGTTACGCGCTATTATAATGAAATGCCTACTATTTTTTGTTTTTTCATTATACTCCTTTGCTTGGTATCTATATCTTATTATTACTTAATCCTACCATACAAAGTAGCTTCTAAACACCAATTACGTTAATGAAAAAGATACTTGTACTTATACTGTTAATCAATAGTTTTAATCTATTTCCACTAGAAAGTACTCATAAATTCTTAGCTCAAATAGAACAAGACAGTTTATCTTATGCTAAGAGTAGTGATTTTTCAAAACAACGGGAGTTTAAAGAAGATTTAAAAACTAAATACAATTCTAGGGATTTTATTTATAAAGAAGAAAAGGTAAAAAAGAGAAATACTCCAAAAATAAATAATAATAGCCTTGGGTTTCTTAAAGGATTAGCAAGTTTTATGGGAACTATCTTTCCATACTTGTTAGCATTAATTGTCATTTTTATTCTTGTAAAAACGTTTGTTTATAACGATAAAGACTTCTGGAAGTTTTCTAAACTAAAAAAGAAAGTTTCTAAAAAGATTATTTATAGTGAGGAAGAAGATAATATTGATGAAAATGATTACGAAAAATTATTACTAAGAGCTATTAAAAACAAAGAGTATAGATTGGCTACACGGTATTACTATCTTTCAGTTTTGAAAAAAATGAATCACAAAGAACTTATTGATTTTCACAAAGATAAAACTAATTCTCAATACCTTTTTGAATTGAAAGATAGTGAAATAAGAAAACAGTTTTCATATTTACTATACATCTATGATTATGTTTGGTATGGAGAGTTCCCTATTAATGAATTACAGTTTAATACTATTGAAAATAGCTATAAAGATTTTATCAAAAAAATATAATTGAAGACTTTTAATCACATATTACTAATAACTTATATACTTACTTCCTTTTTACTTACTGGATGTAAAAAAACAAATTGGTATGAAAACTATCGTGAAAGTTCAAAAGAACCTTTTGGAACTTATATAATACGTAATGAAGTCTCAGGTTTATTTAATAACAATGAGGTTATATATTTAAAGAAAAATATTTTTGACTATTTTGACGATACATACTATGATAATGAAGCTGACTATGCTAATTATATATGTATTAAAGCATACGCAAATAAACTTGATAAAGTATCTATTAATCGTTTATTAGAATTTGTTGATGCAGGTAACCAAGCCTTTTTATCTTTAAATTATTTTAATGATGATTTAAGAAGTATTTTGGATTTTGAAACAGAAAACCTAGATACTGATTCGCTTTCTATTAAAAGTTTAAAAGCTTTAAAAGGAGATTTATTCTTATACCAAAAGAATAACAAATTTAAATCACAAGAATACTCTTTTGATAGAAATATTAGAAAAAACTATTTTTCAAAATTCAATTCAAAAAACACCACCGTTTTAGGTTCTCAAAATGTAAATGGTATTAAATATCCTAATTTTATAAAAATAAAACATGGTAATGGTACTGTATACTTACATACACAACCCATAACTTTTACAAACTATTTTTTATTAAAAAATAATAAGACCTATACAGAAAACGTATTTTCTTTTTTACCTGACAATACCATTATTTGGGATCCTCAAATACGAAAAAGAAAAAACTCAAATCAAAAGGAAAATAAATCTGTTTTTAAATTCTTTTGGAAACATAACTCACTAAAATGGTCTTTATATGTTGCCTTTTTAGGATTACTTTTATTCCTAATTTTTAACGCAAAAAGAAAACAAAGAACCATTCCTCCTATTGAAAAACTAAAAAACTCTACAGTAGATTTTACACATACTATTGCTAACCTCTACCTAAAAGAAGATAATCATAAAAACCTAGCTACTAAAAAAATAATGTATTTTTTAGAACGCATTAGAACTAAATATTTATTAAATACGCAACAATTGAATTCAGACTTTATTGAAAAGCTTGCTTCTAAATCTGGAAATAAGTTAAGTACAACAAAATACTTAATCAATACCATTATTGCGATTGACAAAAAATCTGAATGTACTCAAGATGAATTAATGCGTTTAAATACTCTTATTGAAAACTTTTTTGAAAATAAATAATTATGGAAGATACAACTAACAATACTGATAATTTAGAATTTGAAAACAGAATTGACTTATCTGAATTACAAGAAAGTGTTTATCAAATTAAATCACAATTAGGAAAAATAATTGTTGGTCAGAAAAACATGATTGACCTACTTGTTGTTGCTATTCTTTCTGATGGCCATGCCTTAATTGAAGGAGTTCCTGGCGTTGCTAAAACTATCACCGCCAAACTATTATCTAGAACCATGTCTGTAGATTTTAGTAGAATTCAATTTACGCCAGACTTAATGCCTTCTGATATATTAGGAACTTCTGTTTTTAATGTAAAGACTTCTGAATTTGAATTTAAAAAAGGCCCTATTTTTTCCAATATGATTTTGATTGATGAAATTAATAGAGCTCCTGCTAAAACACAAGCCGCTCTATTTGAAGTTATGGAAGAAAAGCAAATTACCATAGACGGTAGTACTTATAAAATGAGCGAGCCTTTTATTGTGTTAGCTACTCAAAACCCAGTTGAACAAGAAGGAACTTATAGGTTACCTGAGGCACAATTAGATCGTTTTTTATTTAAAATAAATGTAGATTATCCTACACCGGAAGAAGAATTTGAAATAGTTACTAGAGAACAAGCTTTAATAAATGGAAATAAAATAGATAAAATAGAAACGGTTATATCTTCTGAGAATATTTCAAAATATAGAAATCTAGTTACACAAATTAAAGTAGAAGAACATTTACTAAAATACATATCAAACATTGTAGTAAATACAAGAAGTAATTCATTTTTATTTTTAGGAGCTTCGCCAAGAGCAAGTATTGCTATTTTAAAAGCTTCAAAAGCTTTTGCAGGTATAAATGGACGTGACTTTGTAACTCCTGAAGATATTAAAAATGCGGCTATTCCTGTGCTTCAACATAGGGTTATTGTAACTCCAGAAAGAGAAATGGAAGGCTTAACGAGTAAGCAAATTATTGAACAGATTATAGAATCAGTAGAAATTCCAAGGTAGTACAATGAATAAATTTTATAATTCATTATTCTTAAACAATCGGCTTTTTTATGGGCTAGCACTTATTGCTATGTTATTTGTAGCTGGGTTCTTTATTCCTATGCTTTTTTCAATTGCTAAAATAGTATTGTTTATTATAGCTATCTTAACTTTAGTAGATATTACTTTACTATATGGTACAAAAAATGGATTTGAAATAGAACGATTTTTACCTGAAAGATTATCAAATGGTGACGACAATAAAATATCTCTTGTTTTAAAAAGTAATTATAAATTTAACACGCATTCTATTTTAATAGAAGAACTCCCCTACCAATTTCAAAAACATAATTTTACCTTTAAACAAATTTTGAAACCCAACCAAGAAAAAGGAATACATTATGATTTACACCCTGTAAAAAGAGGTGTTTATGACTTTGGTCATGTTAATGTATATGTAAGTTCACCTATACAACTAGCTACCAAAAAGTACATCTTAGGGAAAGAAAAACAGCTTAAATGCTACCCTTCTTTTTTACGCTTAAGAGATTTTGATATAAAAGCAGTTTCTAATAATTTAAATACCTATGGTAGTAAAAAAATTAGAAGAATAGGACATTCTTTAGAGTTTGAGCAGATAAAAGAATATGTTTCTGGTGATGATATAAGAACTTTAAACTGGAAAGCTACCGCTAAACGAAATCAGTTAATGATTAATCAGTATGTAGAAGAAAAATCACAACCTGTTTATTCTATCATTGATAAAGGACGAGCTATGCAAATGCATTTTAACAATCTTTCTTTATTAGATTATGCTATTAATGCAACCTTAGCGGTTAGTAATACTATTTTACGAAAACATGATAAAGCTGGTATGCTAACCTTTGCTAAAAAAATTGAGAGTATTGTTGTTGCAGAACAACGAAGTTCGCAAATGAACTTAATCTCCGAAGCTCTATACAATGTTTCTACTGATTTTCTTGAAGCGGATTATAGTTTACTATACGCTACTGTTAAAAGAAAAATAACAAGTAGAAGTTTATTAATCCTTTATACAAATTTTGAAACATTAGATGCACTTCATAGACAACTCCCCTATTTACGTGCTATTGCTAAGAATCATTTACTTCTAGTGGTTTTCTTTAAGAATACAGAGCTAAATAGCGTTGTAAATCAAAAAGCAACTTCTGTAGAAGATGTTTACGATAAAATAATTGCTGAAAAGTTTATGTATGAAAAGAAACAAATTGCTAATGAATTAAAAAAGTACGGTATCCAATCAGTACTCACTAAACCCGAAAATTTAACTGGAGATACCATCAATAAATACTTAGAACTAAAATCGAGAGGTTTGTTTTAATTAATTATATTTGCTCACTTTAACTATTAAATAATAAATTATGAATTGGTATGTAAAAGTATTGAAACAATACGCAGATTTTAATGGAAGAGCAAGAAGAACAGAATATTGGATGTTCACTCTTGTTAATTTAGTAATATCATGGAGTATTTTAGGTATTTCTTTTGCAACAGAATCTGGTACGCTTAGTATTCTAGCTAACTTATATTCTATTGCTGTTCTTCTACCTGGAGTAGCTGTTGCTGTTAGAAGACTACACGATGTGAATAAAAGCGGATGGAATTTACTTTGGGCATTAATTCCAATAGTTGGTGCTATTATTCTTTTAGTATGGATGTGTACTGACAGCCACCCTGGAAAAAACAAATGGGGTGATAACCCAAAAGGAATAGGTAACGATACAGCCATTGACTTAATTGGTAAAGAATAACTTAAAAGCGATACTAAATATAAAGTATCGCTTTTTTTATGTTTTAAATTTTCTCTTTCTGTTTAGCCACTACCCTGACTCCAACTACCACTATAATTGCCCCTATACATTGCCATACATTCATACGCTCACCTAATAAAATAAATGCCAATACAATGGTAGAAAAAGGCCCAATACTTCCTAAAATTGAAAAATTAGAAGCTCCTAATTTCTGAATTGCATATGAAACTAAAAAAGAAGGAATCAATGTAGCTATAATTGCCATTAAAAAGCCTAGTATATATACTTCTTTAGGATACACTAAAAAGGAAGTTCTATCTACAATTAAATAATGAATTACCACACAAACCGTAGCTATAATCATAGCGTAAGATGTAAATGTTTTTACACCAAACTTAGGGATTAACCATCCACTTCCAACTAAATAAGACGCGTATGTTAACGCACTTAAAAACACCAAAAAACCACCTAATAATAATTTAGAATCTAACGCCTGTTGCTCTCCTCCAAATGCTAATATCACACCTGCGTAAGTCAATAATATTGCTAACACCTGATATTTAGTTATTTTCTCTTTAAAAAACACCCTGTTTATTAAAAGTACCAACGTAGGATAGATAAATAATATAATACGTTCCAAACTAGCTTTTATATATTGTAATCCTAAAAAATCAAAATAACTTGCCAAATAATACCCTATAAAACCAAAAAACAACAACCACCAATAATCTTTAACATTGACTTTAGTTTCATTTTTTTTACTTAACAACAAAATGAGAATGTAAAAAGGTAAAGAAAACAACATTCTAAACATTAATAAATGTATTGAACTTACATTATATTGATACGCCATTTTTACCATTACTGCTTTTGAAGAAAACATAACAATCCCTATAATCCCCCATATTACTCCTGATAGTTTCATATTAAATATTTTTTAGCAAAGGTATTTTTTGAAATTTCTTACTTAATCATAATTTCTAAGAAAAATACGATACTCAAATACAGATTGTTATAGATAATCTTTTAGTAGCCTTTAATTTAATATAACATTTTCAATTAATCCTTGCTCAATAAAATTCTTTATACTACTTTTCATGTTGAAACCCCAAATGATAAAGTTGAGTGATATGAGTTATAATGCAACGATAGAAGAGGAAAATAAGGAGATAGCCAATAGATATAAGGATTTACTAAAAGGAACTTATCAAACGCTTTCTGAGGATGATAAAAAATTAATTAGAAAAGCTTTTGAAATAGCTGTTGAAGCTCATTCAGAGCAACGCAGAAAAACTGGAGAGCCTTATATTTTTCACCCAATAGCAGTAGCCAAAATAGTTGCTTATGAAATTGGATTAGGGGCTACATCAATTGCTGCAGCGTTACTACATGATGTTGTAGAAGACACACATTACACTGTTGAAGATATGGAACGCCTATTTGGCGAGAGTATTGCTAGAATTGTTAGTGGTTTAACTAAAATATCTAATTTAAGAAAAGAGCAAGACTACTCTATTCAGGCAGAAAATTTTAGAAAAATGCTCTTAACATTACATGATGATGTTCGTGTAATACTAATTAAAATAGCAGATAGATTGCATAACATGCAAACTATGGATGCTATGCCACCACATAAGCAGGTAAAAATTGCTTCTGAAACCTTATATATTTATGCCCCTTTAGCTCATAGACTAGGACTTTATAATATAAAAACTGAACTTGAAGACTTAGGACTTAAGTACACTGAACCTGATGTTTACAATGATATTTTACACAAAATAACAGAGAACAAAGAAGAGCAACAAAAATATATTGATAGTTTTACAGGCGTTCTAAAAGAAGCCTTAGATAAAGAAGCTTTTCAATACGATATTAAAGGACGTTTTAAATCTATTTTTTCTATTAGACGTAAAATGCGTAAGCAAAATGTTACGTTTGATGAGGTTTATGACAAGTTTGCTATTCGTATAGTTTACAAACCAAAAACAGATGATGAAAAGTTTGATGCTTGGAAAATATATTCTATTGTAACTGACTTTTTTAAACCTAACCCTTCTCGTCTTCGTGATTGGATTTCTCAACCTAAATCAACAGGTTATGAAGCCTTACATATAACTGTTATTGGCCCTGAAGCCAAATGGGTAGAAGTACAAATTCGTTCAGAAAGAATGGATGAAATAGCTGAGAAAGGTTACGCTGCTCACTTTAAATATAAACAAGGAAATGTTACAGAAAATGGTTTAGAAGGTTGGTTAAATAGACTTAAGGAAACCTTAGAAAATCAGAGCATCAATGCGGTTGATTTTGTTGAAGATTTTAAGTTAAACCTATATGCTAAAGAGATATATGTATTTACTCCTAGAGGAGATTTAAAATCATTACCTAAAGGAGCTTCTGCTTTGGACTTTGCCTTCTCTGTACATACAGATGTAGGTTTAAAATGTCGTGGTGCAAAAGTAAACGGTAAATTAGTTCCTTTAAGTCATCCGTTAAAAAGTGGAGATCAAGTTGAGGTTCTTACAGCTGCAAATAATAAACCTAATGTTAGGTGGCTTGACTTTGTACTTACTGCCAGAGCAAGAACTAAAATAAAATCTGCTTTAAAAGCTGAAGAAAAGAAAATTGCAGAGGAAGGGAAAGCTATTTTAATGCGTAAACTACGCCATTTAAAAATCAATACTAATGAAAAAACAATCCATGAAATAGCAAGTTATTTTGGCTTAAAAACTAGCTTCGATTTATTTTTTAGAGTTGGTAATGGCGCTATTGACAATACCAAATTAAAAGAATTTGTTGCCCAAAGAAGTGGCCCTTTAATGAACTTTATTAAAAGTACATTTAAAAGAACTCCTGGTAAAAATGTAACCGATAAAGAAGAAATTACTACTAATTATGATGTTTTAGTATTTGGGAAAGATGAACAAGTACTTGATTATACCTTAGCTAAATGCTGTACTCCAATTCCTGGTGATAAAGTTTTTGGTTTTGTTACTATTAATGAAGGTATAAAAGTACATAAGAATGATTGCCCGAATGCTATTTCTTTACAATCCAATTATGCATACCGAATAATGCCAGCTAAGTGGATAGACTCTACACAACAAGAGTTTAAAGCTACTTTAGAATTATCAGGTATTGACAAAAAAGGAATAGCCAATCATATTACTAAAATAATATCTAATAACATGGATGTTTATATTTATGGTATAAATATTAATGGTGATGATGGTGTTTTTGAAGGAAGTTTAATTCTTGGTATAAAAAATAGAGCACAACTTAATAAACTAATCAATAACTTAAAAAAGGTAGATGGTGTACAAAAAGTAGAACGTGTTAATACTTTGTAAATATCATTTTTATAACACTCTTTTTTTATAAATAAATAACCGTAAATTTGCCTTTTAGTATTAATTCTATTAGCATGAATAACGCTGCCGAAAATCAAGAAATTGTAAAAAAAGTATTTACTTCTTATTTAGAAGAAAACAAACATCGTAAAACGCCTGAACGTTACGCTATTTTACAAGAAATATATGAGGCTCAAGAGCATTTTGATATAGAGTCATTATATATCAAAATGAAAAATAAAAACTACCGAGTTAGTAGAGCTACTTTGTATAATACCATTGATTTACTATTGGATTGTGGTTTGGTTAGAAAACACCAATTTGATGGACAAGCTATGGCTAGGTATGAAAAAAGTTATTTTGATAAGAATCATGACCACGTAATTTTAACTGATACAGGTGAAGTAAAAGAGTTTTGTGATCCTAGAATTCAAATTATCAAAAAAACAATTGAAGAGGTTTTTGATATAGATATTCATAACCATTCTTTATACTTCTACGGAACTACAAAAAAACAAGATTAAACAACAACATAAACAAAACACTTAACAATACACAACTAAATGGCTGTAGATTTATTACTCGGACTACAATGGGGAGACGAGGGAAAAGGTAAGATTGTAGACGTACTTACAAAAAACTACGATATAATTGCACGCTTTCAAGGAGGTCCAAATGCTGGACATACACTAATTTTTGATGGAAATAAGCATGTTTTACATACTATTCCTTCTGGAATCTTTCATAAAACTGCTTTAAATGTAGTTGGTAATGGGGTAGTTATTGATCCTGTTATATTTAAAAAAGAATTAGAAAATTTAGATGTTCATAACATTGATTATACTTCTAAATTATTAATTTCTAGAAAAGCACATTTAATTTTACCTACGCATCGCTTATTAGATGCTGCTTCTGAAACTTCAAAAGGAAAGGCTAAAATTGGTTCTACCTTAAAAGGAATTGGTCCAACATATATGGACAAAACTGGTAGAAACGGTATGCGTGTTGGTGATCTAGAGCTTGATAACTGGAAAGAAAAATACGACGCTTTAACTGAAAAGCATATTAAAATGTTAAACTTCTTTGATGTTGACATTCAATATGACTTAAAGGAATTAGAAGCGGAGTTTTGTGCTGGTATTGATAAATTAAAAACATTGCAGTTTATTGATTCTGAAGAGTATTTAAATAAAGCTGTTAAAGAAGGTAAAACTATTTTAGCTGAAGGAGCTCAAGGATCATTATTAGATATTGACTTTGGAACTTATCCATTTGTTACTTCATCGAACACTACAGCTGCTGGTGCTTGTACAGGTTTAGGAATTGCTCCTAATAAAATTGGGGATGTATTTGGTATTTTCAAAGCATATACAACTCGTGTAGGTTCTGGACCTTTCCCAACTGAATTATTTGATGAAGATGGTGCTACTATGGCACGTGTTGGTCATGAGTTTGGGGCAACTACAGGAAGACCTAGACGTTGCGGATGGTTAGACTTAGTTGCACTTAAATATGCTGTGCAAGTAAATGGAGTTACACAATTAATGATGATGAAAGGTGATGTACTTTCTGGGTTTGATACGTTAAAAGTATGTACTGGTTATAAGTATAAAGGAGAAGAGATTTCTCACTTACCTTTTAACATTGAACCTGAAAATGTAACACCTATTTATACGGAGTTTAGTGGTTGGGAATCTGACTTAACTAAAATGACTGATAAAGACGAAATGCCACAAAGTTTATTGAACTACATTGCTTTTATTGAAAAAGAAACTGAAGTTCCAATTACTATTGTATCGGTAGGTCCAGATAGAAAACAAACAATTTTAAGATAATTTATTTAAAGGAGCTCTAAGAGCTCCTTTTTTTAGCCTATAATAACTTCGTTATGATTAATGAATACTTACATAATATTACCAAACAATTTAAATCATATAAAGAAGTAGCTGACAAAACATTCTCACAACTACAAGAAGATGATTTTCATTGGTGCTTTAATGAAGAAAGTAATAGTATTGCTTCTATTATTATTCACCTTTCTGAAAATATGCTATCAAGATGGACTGATTTTTTTACTTCAGATGGAGAAAAAGAATGGAGAGATAGAGATGCTGAATTTGAACCACAAACACTCTCTAAACATCAACTAATAGAAAAATGGGAAAAGGGCTGGAACTGTTTATTTGATGCTTTAAATAGTATTAATGAAACCAATTTTAACCAACCTATTTATATTAGGAATAAAGAACATAAACTTATAGAAAGTATAACTAGGCAAATAGCACATTATCCATATCATATAGGACAAATAACCTATGTTGGTAAAATGATTTTAAATAGCAAATGGCAAACTGCCTCAATTGCTAAAGGAAAATCTAAAGAGTTCATTAAAAATCAGTTTCTTCAAAATTCACGTACTAAAAACTAATCTAAAATTTTACTTACCAAAAACTACTGCATATTACCATGAGTAATTATATTTTTACTTCTGAACGTTTGGGATTTAGAAACTGGAAAACAACGGATCTTGAATTTTTATCTGAAATGAACTCTAATGAAGAAGTCATGCGCTATTTTCCTAACACACAAACCAAAGAACAATGTTTAGAATTCATTAAACGAATGCAAAAACAATATGAGAATATTGGGTACTGTTATTTTCCTGTAGAAATTATTGAAACCCAACAACTAATTGGTTTTATAGGACTTTCAAAACAAACTTATGAAGCCGATTTTAACCCCTCAATTGATATTGGTTGGCGATTACATCCTAATTTTTGGAACAAAGGTTATGCTACAGAAGGAGCTAAAGCTTGTTTAAAATACGCTTTTAAAACTCTAAATATGTCTGAAATAGTATCCGTTGCTCCTACCATAAATATTCCTTCTATTACTGTTATGGAAAGAATTGGAATGCAAAAAAAAACAGAGTTTAAACACCCTTTATTAACTAATTTCCCTAGTATTGAAAGTTGTGTTTTGTACACCATTGGTAACAAATAATACTTATAATCGTCATTATAATGTTTTAGTAAATGTACTTTAATGAAAAATAAGATTTTACCTCAGCTTTTTATCATCTATCTTAGGTATATACTTGGTTTTGCCTTTATTTTTGCTGCCATTGTTAAAATCCAAGGATTACGTTTTACTTCAGAAAGCGGTGCTGAAAACCCTATAAATTCAGCTTGGCATTATTTTGAAACCATGTACCAATCTGGAATTTATTGGAGATTTATAGGTATTGGGCAATTTTTAGCTGGTTTTTTATTAATGACACAACGTTATTCCAAATTAGGAGCTGTTTTATTTTTCACTATCATAGCTAACATTTTTGTAGTTACTATTTCATACGATTTTAATTATACGCCAGTAATTACTGGATTAATGTTGCTCTCCTCTTTACTTTTAATTCTATGGGATTGGAGTTCTTTTAAAATTTTATTTAATCAAACACCTGTTATAGATACTACTAAAAGATTAGAAAATGATCGTATTTGGGAAATTTTTGGTTTAATATTATGCTTCATTACTGTCATTATTCGTCTTAATATGCATGCCATATTTGTTGGATTTGGTTTTCTTATACTTTTATTTATTGGTATTATTGGATTGTTTTTAGGTCTTAAAAAGCGAAAACTTTATCGTTAATAGTACTATTAAATTTTTCCAAATAATTTATTTAGACGATAAAGTATAATTAACCCTAGCTTATTCTTATTGCTTACAACAGACATTAATTAAACAACTTGTTTTCCATATTAAATCAATAATTTTATTTGTAAAATATTGTTTATTGTTTTCCTTAAATACAATAAACTCATTAAAACTTATTTTTGGATTTCCCCTAGCTATACACATTTTTTGATAAGAACTTATATCAACATCACTAACTCTCCATTAAATTAGTACTTTCTACTCATAACTTATTCAACAGTTTAAATAAGCCTATTATATTTCCATCTGTTCCAGCTAAAACATAAAACACTTAATATAAATAAATTAAAAGTTTTAGTCATTTATTTTTTTAAGTAAAAAAAAGGTACTCTTCTTCTATGAACTGACAAATATCATAGTTGTCACTGATATATCTCATTAATTTTGAAGTATATATAAAACAAAATTGTTTTATAAACTATTAACTAAAATACTCTAGGCAATGAAAAATATATTACTACCTACTGACTTTTCTAAAAATTCATGGAATGCTATAAGCTATGCTTTAACTTTATTTAAAAACCAAAAGTGTACATTTTACATTCTTAATACATACATGCCTAGTATTTATCATATTAATTATATGCCTAAAGGAATAGGTTACCCAAACTTAATAACTTCTTTACAAGAAAACTCTATTAAAAACCTAAACATTATTAAGGATAAAATAGCAAAAGATTTTTCAGATCCTTTACATACAATAGAAACTATTAGCGCTTTAAACACCCTAACTTCTGAAATTAAAGAAATTATAGAAAAAAAACACATACACTTTATTGTTATGGGAACCAAAGGTGCTTCTGATGCTATTGAGGTTATGTTTGGTACTAATACCATGACTGTTATTAATGATATTAAATCTCCAACCATAGCAGTTCCTAAAGATTATGAGTTTAAAGATTTTGATAGTGTATTGTTCCCTACAGATTATCAAATAGCCTATCAAAATCATCATTTAAACCCTATAAAAAATCTTATAAAAACGTATAATACCGAATTACACACCTTACATGTTAAGAATAATACAGATACTGAATTAACTAAAAGACAAAGCGCTAACCAACAAAAACTACATTCTTTTTTTAAAGAACATGAAATAGTTCCTCATTTTACAGATGATAAATACATTCCTAAAGCAGTTGATGAGTTCTTAATAAAAACTAAAGCTGATTTATTAGTAATGCTGAATAACAAAAACTCTTTTTTTGGTAATCTATTCTTTAAACCAATTATCAATAAAATAGGTTTTGATTTAAAAGTTCCCTTTTTAGTTATTCCTAGTAAAATTTAACGTCATGAAAAAAAAGATTTTATTATTAACCGATTTTTCTAAAATAGCGCTCAATGCCATTATGTATGCACTTGAGTTATATAAAACAGACAGATGTGACTTTTATGTTTTAAATACCTTTAAAACGAGGTTCAATTTAATTGAAGATATAATTCCGCCACAAGCGGGCGAATCAGGGTATGATATTCCTAAGAATGAGTCTATTAATCGCTTAAAACATCTATCTAAACTGATAGAATTTCATGAAGATGAAAACCCATATCACACTTTTAGCTACCTAAGTATTAATAAACCTTTATTAAAAGCTGTTACTGAAACAGTTGATTTAAAAGATATTGAACTAGTTATTATGGGAACTAAAGGAATAACTGATAATAACTCTTCAGTATTTGGTAGCAATGCTATTGAAATAATGGAAAAAGTTAGAAATTGCCCTGTATTGGTTATTCCTGAAAAAGCAAATAGATTACTTCCTAAAGAAATTGTCTTTCCTACAAATTTTAAAATCAATTATAAAAAGCGTGAACTGAATTATTTAATAGAAATCGCTAAAAAATGTAATTCAGCTATAAGAATACTTCATATTAATAATAAAGATGAGGTTGATAAAAACTTAATTGATAATCAAAAAAGATTAGAAGAATATTTTCAAGGTATTAAATATTCAATCCACTTATTATCTGGTGTTAGTGTATCAGCAGGTATTAGATGTTTTGTGGATAGTAGAGAGAGTGATATGATTACATTTATTAATAGAAAACATAAATTTTTTGGCAGCATTTTAACTCAACCGCTGGTAAAAAATATAGGGTACAAATTAAAAGTACCCGTACTAGTATTACATGATTTAAATAATTAAAACACAATTAAGATGAAAAATATTGGCATTTGGTTAGATAAAGAGAAAGCATTTATTGTAACTATTAAAAAAGACACAGAACATATAGAGAAAGTATTGTCTAACATAGAAAACTACCATATTGGTGGTGGCTCAGGCACTAAATTTAAGGGTGGCCCGCAAGATGTAGTACAAGATAGTAAGTATTTAGAGCGTGAAAAACACCAAACAAAAAACTATTTTAACACATTAGCTTCTAAAATAAAAAGTGCAGATGCTATTGCTATTTTTGGTCCAGCTGAAACTTATAATAAGTTTAAAAAAGAGTTAGAAAATTCCTATCAAGAACTAAACACTAAAGTAAAAGTTGTAAAAAATGTTGATAGCATGACAAATAACCAAGTTAAAGCTTTAGTTAGAGACTTTTTTAGTAAAAATTAACCGAAGGAATACCCCCGATAAACCTTTGGTTAAAGTTTTTTTCAACAAGTTTATTTTACCAAAGGTTTTCATTTATTATAATTCTACATAAAACTATATGAACTATTTTATAAAATCTATTCTATACATAACTAGTATAATATTTTTAAGTAATTGTAGTACCACAACATTGGTTAAACAATGGAAAAACCCAGAAGCAGAAAATATATCTATTTCAAAAATCTTAATTGTAGGTTTAACTCCCAATATTAAAACTCGAGAAAAATTTGAAAACAACTTAAAAAAAGAGTTCAAATTAAAAGGTATTGAAGCTGTTATAAGCCTAAACGTTTTTGAACCTTCTTTTAGAACTGAAAAAAAATCTAAAAAAGAACTCAAAATTATTGAAGATATTTTAATTGCTAATTATTTTGACGCCATTATTTTTAGTAAAGTAAAAGGTGTTGAGAATAAGGTGATATTCTCTGACAACTATTATAACAAAGAGTACTTAACTATTAAGTTTAAAGAAGACTATTACAATCATCAAGATATTTTAGTAAATCCCAAATACTTTGAAAAATATAAGATATACCATGCTGAAACCTCTTTATTCTGTATTTGCCCTACAAAAGAAAGAGAATTAATATGGAAAGGATATATTGATATTATAGATCCAAAATCTATTGACGAAACTATTAATGATTATATCAACCTTTTAGTATTAACTTTAGAAGAACAGCAATTGATACCTTATTAACTCCCTTCAAACCAACTCTTAAAAGCACCTACTTTTTCTCTACTTACAATCATCTCTTTTTCTATAGATGCTTTAGGCGTAATTTTAAGTCGGCTATTTGAATACACAACCACATCAACAATACTTTTTATACTTATTATAAAACTTCTATTAATCCTAAAAAATTCTTTACTAGATACCATAGAAAAAACATCTTCTAATTTAAAATCTATAATATATTTTTTATTCTCATTAGTTACTAAATGTACAGTTCTACCTTCTGCATAAAAAAGTGCTATATCTTTGGTTTCTATGGAGTGAATATGATTTCCTAAACGCACTAAAAAACGATCTTTAGTTTTCTTTTTACCAAGCCCCTTAGCCACATTTACAATACTTTCTTGACTGGTAAATAAATGTTTCATCAGCTTTAATTTATTCATTGCCTTAGAAATATCTGTAAATGTAATCGGTTTTAAAATATAATCTATACTATTAACCTTAAAAGCATCAACTGCATATTCATCAAAAGCAGTAGTAAATATAATTGGCTTCTTTATAATTACTTGGTTAAATATTTCAAAACTCAAGCCATCAGTTAATTGAATGTCCATAAATACAATATCAAATTCTGTATTTTCAGAAAACCACGCTACAGAATTCTCAACACTATCTAACTTTTTTATAATTGTAATCGTATTATTATACTTTAACAAATATCTTTCTAGCTTTTCTGCTGCTAATGATTCATCTTCTACAATGACAATTTTCATATTGTTTTTTGTGTTTTAGTAGTTAATTTTGGTATAGTTAAAATCCTATTAATATCGGTTGTACTTATAATAAGTTCATTTTCATTATAAACACTATATACTCTTTTTATTTCTTTTAAATTTTCCTCATTAAAAGGTGTGGTTAGTTTATCGTTTGTCAAATATGAAATCATAAACTCTTTTTTGCTTTCATTTAAAACAATTTCTAATTCTAGTTTTGATGATATAATAGTTGTCCTAATAATTTGCTCAACTATAAAAAGTATACTTCTAGGTACTACATAAAATGAGGACTTTAAATTATTTATCAGTTTAACATTACGGTAAGGTAAATAATTAAATAAACTTACCAATACCTCTACAGTATTCAACTCTTCTTCAGCTAAAACTAACTGTTTTTCTTTACTAGACAGAATATAACGATAAATAGTTGCCAAGTAATCAATAAAATCATCTGTTATATCTTTATCATTTTGAATAAGTACCAATAAGTTTTCTAAACTTTCAAATAATAACTCTGGATTTATACCTTGCTTAAATTCTTTAAATTCTTCTTCAATATATTGTCTATATTCTTGTTCTTTAGTTAATTTTTTTGTGTTGACCGTATGCAAATATTGGTGACTAATAAATAATAAAATATAGATTAAAGTCATACTACAAAAAATACTATTAAATAACCACAACTCTTCCATATTTGGTGAGAAACCAAGTATTTTTTTATAATAAATAGTTATGCAAACTGTAACAATACAAATACATAATAAAATTGCTACAAAAACTTGAGTTAATAATAAAATCAGAGTAGACTTAATATTATTTAACTTTTTAAAAAGTATAAGTAAAACTCTAGACAATTCTTGTATTATATATGATAAGCCAATACATACGTATAGTTCTTGGCTTAAAAACTCTTCTTGCAATTGTGCTACATTATTGTTAACCAACAGTAGTAGTAAGTAAACTACTACTCCACTAATAACAGGGCTTAATAAACGAAATAATGGCTGATGTATAAATAATTTTTTCATTGTTTAATAGGTAGTTTTACAATAAAATCACTATTCTGCTCCGTTATAATACCTTCACTAAATAGTAATAAGTATCGTTTATTAATATTCTGTAAACCTATATTTAGTGAAATTACTTTTTTAGGAGCTTTGGTAATATTGTTTCTAACCACAATGTATTTTCCTTTATTTTCAATAGAAACATTTAACGGCTCTGTATCACTCATTACATTATGTTTAACTGCATTTTCAAGTAACATTTGTATTGCTAATGGTGGTACTTTAGATTGTAATACTTCAGGTGAAATATTTATAGTACAAGCATATTTTTTCTCAAAACGAGTTGTTATTAAATAATTATAAGATGTTACAAACTCTAACTCTTCTTCTAAAGAAATCAACTTTACCTCATAACTTTTTAAAGTATACTTGTACATAACAGCCAACTTTCTAATAAATAAAGCCGCTTTAATAGTGTCCTTATAAATAAGAGATGATATCGTATTTAGTCCGTTAAACAAAAAATGAGGACTTAACTGAGATTTTAAAGCATTTAATTGATACTCTATTTGTTTTCTCTCTTGCTTTACAGCTTCTATTTGTAGTGTAGAAAAACTATAGTAGGAATACAATGCAAAATAAATAATTTGAAAAATAAAGGTTGTTAAGAAAAGTAGTATTGCTAATTTAATATATAGTAACTTATGTGTTAGCATAGTATTACTAAACCCATTCTCATTTGTAAGATAACCATAAACTCCAAAACTAAACAATAAAAAAGCAATCATAAAATGAGTAAGGATACCCAAAAATAACCTATTCCCTATTTGCTTTTTCCAAGGAAACTGAATATCTAAAAAATTAGTTAATACCATACTTATGTAAGCCGTCACTATACCAATGGCGCTAAACACTATGAGATGAAAACTTTCTGAGGATTCTAATTTTTGTTCACTAACAAACATATAATATCCTATAAGTAAACCAAAAATGATTCCTGTTACAATGATGAAAAAGTGCTTTTTCACGTTGGAATGATATATTAGTTGATGTAAATTTAGCATAGAACTAAAGTAATCAAATCTGCTATAGAAATTCAATTACTTTAGTTTTGTTTTTTAGTAAATAGCTTTCATTGCTCTACCAAAATACAAATCAGAATTAATAGATTTAGCCACCTTTAAATAAGTATCTTTGACTCTTTGAGAGCTTCTTTTCACCTGAGATGCA
Source organism: Tenacibaculum sp. 190524A02b (assembly GCF_964036645.1). NCBI lineage: Bacteria > Pseudomonadati > Bacteroidota > Flavobacteriia > Flavobacteriales > Flavobacteriaceae > Tenacibaculum > Tenacibaculum vairaonense. The sequence continues at coordinate 1,503,130 of NZ_OZ038525.1, forward strand.
AAAGTGATTAATGTTTGCGATAAGTAATTACTTGAATTAATATGATCCATAGACTCCATTACTTTTATTAATTGACCTTCTGTTAGTTGCTTTTTAGACAAACGTTTGTATATACCAGATGCATAATAATCTGAATTTACATTTTTATTAATTAAGTTTAATAATTTATCTAATGATGTATTATCTAAATCCTTTTTTAATAAACTATTAATAACATTTGAGGCATAATAGTCGGAGTCTACATCATCCATAGAGGCTATAAATGTATTGTAATTCTCTTTTGATAAATCTTTTTTATTCAATGCCTTTTTTAACACCTGAGATTTATAATAATCAGAACCTACATTATCAGATATCTGCATCAATTTAGTCATATTGGTTTTATTCAAATCTCTATTATTTAATATTTTAATTAAAAGTTGAGACAAATAGTAATCTGAACCAATATTACCCGATATTTGTAATAATTCAGATAATTGATCATCTGAAATATCTGCATTTTTAACAGCTTTGGTTAATACTTCTGATAAGTAATAATCTGAACCAATATTTTTTGCTGCTTTCATATAAGCAGAAATAGATTGCGAATTGGCTAGAAATGCTTTTTGATTACTTTGCAGTATTTCCGATAAATAATAATCAGAATTTACATCGTCACCAACCTCTTCTATTACCTTAACTAACTCTGAACTATTTAAATTTTTATCCAATAAAATTGTGTAGTACTTTGCTTTTACATAATCACTCTTTAATCTGTCTATTTCTCCTAAAACAGAAGTAGCCCCACCTCTATTATAAAAACGGTTAACCCTTTTTTTTGCTCCAATAGTAGTACTCCTAACAATATCTGGTAAAATTTCAGCCAACCATGCCTTTCCTTCAGGAATAAAGCTTTTTTCACTCCATCCCACATAGTATCTTTTTTTTAGTTTTCCACTTTCAGCTTCAATAACTAACTTTCTTTTCCCTCCAAAACTAGACTTACTTACCTCTAAAAAACCTCCTCTTGAAATAGCTACAATATCTTTGTCATCATCTGACAATGTAATTTCTCCTTCATATTCTAACTTGAACTTATTCCCTTTATCCTTAACTTTAATAGTATATACTCCATTTTTATTAGACGAAGAATACCTATAATTTCTATCACTAGACGTAGTTACTGTAACATTTTGTTGTGCCGCTACATTTACCGATTTTAATAAGAATACAGCCAGTAGTAATATGACTAAAAAAGCCTGCTCTATAATTGTTTTTACTTTCATTTTTATTCGTTTTTTTGATTTATGATGCTTCAAAAGTATGCTAGTAATACTCCTTATAAAAATGAAATGTAATGAACTGTAAGTTTTATGTAGTCAATTGTAGAAATAATATTTTTTATCGCAAGGGCAATAGCCAAGGGTTTAATTCCGTGATGCCTTGCATTGGGATAGTTCATTTACTAAGTACATATAGTTAGCTAACCAATCGTAAGCTTCAGCAAACTCACCCAAATTATAAGCTACCATCATAAACATCTATAATTACCTTATTTTTTATACCTTTAAGCAACCAAACATAAAAACAACTCTTGGTTCAATAATTATGGTCAAAAAAGATATTATTAATTTATTAGAAGAAAAACATCAAGTACTGTTTAATTGGTTACAAAATCAACCTGAAGAAAACTATATAAAAGGTCCAGAAAACAAATGGACAACTGGGCAGCACATTGTTCATTTAGTAGATTCTATCCAAAAAGTAAATCATGCACTAAGCTATCCAAAATTTATTCTAAAATATAAATTTGGTACTTCCAACCGAGAAGTGCGTGCTTATGAACATATCGTAGAACGATATCAGGAAAAATTATCTCAAAATAAAGAAAAAGCTAAAGCTTTTAACATTAAAGTTACTACGCCTTCTTTAAATAAATTTCAACAATTGGTTACCAAACTAAAAATTCAAAATAAAAAACTACAACATAAAACAAATCGCTGGAAAGATCAGGATCTTAATAACTTAATACTCCCACATCCTTTAATGGGTAAAATGCCTATTAGAGAAATTATTATGTGGACGGCTTATCATACAGAACACCATACCAAAATATTACAAGAAAATCACTAAAATTTAAACTCAAAGTTCTCAGTCAAAATTCCTATATTTGTGCTTCTTAAAATGAAGCCGATACATGTTTAATAATTTAAGCGAAAAATTAGATAAGGCGTTACATACGCTAAAAGGACACGGAAAAATTACAGAAGTTAATGTTGCTGAGACATTAAAGGAAGTTCGTAGAGCTTTATTAGATGCCGATGTTAACTTTAAAATAGCTAAGGATTTTACCAAAAGAGTTAAAGAAAAAGCCATAGGTCAAGACGTATTAACTACGTTAAACCCAGGTCAATTAATGGTTAAGTTAGTAAAAGATGAGTTAACTGAATTGATGGGTGGTGATACTGTTGGTATTACTTTAACAGGGTCACCTACTGTTATTTTAATGTCTGGTTTACAAGGTTCGGGTAAAACTACTTTTTCGGGTAAATTAGCTAACTATTTAAAAACTAAGAAATCTAAACAGGTTTTATTAGTTGGGTGTGATGTGTATCGTCCTGCCGCTATTAATCAGTTAAGAGTGGTTGGTGAACAAATTGGCGTTGAGGTATATGCTGAAGAAGGCAATAAAAACCCAGTAGAAATTTCATTAAATGCCATCAAACACGCTAAAGCTAATAGTAAAAATGTGGTGATTATAGATACCGCTGGTCGTTTAGCTGTGGATGAAGAAATGATGACTGAAATTTCAAACATTCATAAAGCTGTTACTCCACAAGAAACTTTATTTGTGGTGGACTCTATGACAGGTCAAGATGCTGTAAACACAGCAAAAGCCTTTAACGATGTTTTGAACTTTGATGGAGTTGTTCTTACAAAATTAGATGGTGATACAAGAGGTGGTGCTGCATTAACTATTAAATCAGTAGTTAATAAACCTATTAAATTTATAGGTACAGGTGAAAAAATGGATGCTATAGACGTTTTCCACCCCGATCGTATGGCTGATCGTATTTTAGGAATGGGAGATGTTATCTCATTAGTAGAACGTGCCCAAGAACAATATGACGAACAAGAAGCTAGAAAACTACAAAAGAAGATTGCTAAAAATCAATTTGGTTTTGATGACTTTTTAAATCAGATTCAACAAATCAAAAAGATGGGTAGCATGAAAGATTTAGTAGGCATGATTCCTGGAGCTGGTAAAGCTTTAAAAGATGTGGATATTGATGATGATGCATTTAAGGGAATTGAGGCTATTATACACTCTATGACTCCTGAAGAAAGAAGTAAACCTACTGTAATTAATGCAAGTCGTAAAAAACGAATAGCCAAAGGTTCTGGAACTTCCGTTCAAGAAGTCAATCAATTAATGAAGCAATTTGACCAAATGAGCAAAATGATGAAAATGATGCAAGGTGGTGGCGGAAGAAAAATGATGCAAATGATGCGTGGCATGAAATAAAATAAAAAAGAGAGATAAGCTAAACACTTGTCTCTTTTTTATTTAGTTTTCAGTTATTGTTACAGTTTTCAGTAGGCAGTATATATGAGTTTTAAAACATTATTAGCATATAAAAAAGGATTTGAGCTAGCTATGGAAATTTTTCATATAACAAAAAAATTTCCCTCTATAGAGCAATTTGCTCTAACATCGCAAATTATTCGTTCCAGCAGATCTGTATGCGCTTCTATTGCTGAATCCTACAGAAAAAGACAATATCCTAAACATTTTAAAAGTAAACTTTCAGATGCTGATAGTGAAAACTCTGAAACACAATTGTGGCTTGAATTTGCACTAGCCTGTGAATATATCAATATCAAAACGAAAAACGAATTAGAAAACAAAAGTAAAGAAGTAGGAAAACTAATCAACTTTATGATTAATAATCCTAATAAATTTGGAATATAACAACTCAACAATAAAAAAACTGTATACCATAAACTGTATACTGAAAACTTAATAACAAGATGATTTTACTAGACGGTAAAAAAACCTCCGCAGACATTAAAGAAGAAATTGCCCTTGAAGTAGCAGAATTAAAAAAACAAGACAAAAAATCACCACATTTAGCAGCCGTTATTGTAGGTAATGACGGAGCTAGTTTAACTTATGTAAACGCTAAAGTAAAAGCCTGTGAACGTGTAGGTTTTGAATCTACATTAATACGTTTACCTGAAGAAACAACTGAAGAAGAGTTATTAAATGAAATTGCTATTTTAAACATAGATAAAGACATCAATGGTTTTATAGTACAATTACCTTTACCCGAACATATTGATGAACAAAAAGTTATAATGGCTATTAACCCTGATAAAGATGTTGATGGCTTTCACCCTATGAATGTAGGTAAATTAGCTTTAAACTTACCTACTTTTATTTCTGCAACTCCTTTTGGTATTTTAGAGCTTTTAGAACGCTATAATGTTGATACTTCTGGTAAAGATGTAGTAGTTATTGGTAGAAGTCATATTGTAGGTAGTCCAATGAGTATTTTATTAGCTCAAAAAAGAAAAGTTGGAAATGCCACCGTAACATTAACCCATAGTAGAACAAAAAACTTAGCTGAAGTAACTAAAAAAGCGGATATTATTGTAGCTGCCTTGGGAATCCCTGAATTCCTAAAAGGTGATATGGTTAAAGAAGATGTTGTGGTAATTGATGTTGGTATTACCAGAGTAGCTGATGCTTCTAAGAAAAATGGTTTTAGATTAGTTGGTGATGTTGCTTTTAATGAAATAAAAGATAAAGCATCACATATAACTCCCGTTCCAGGTGGAGTTGGTCCAATGACCATAGCCATGCTTTTAAAAAATACTTTACTGGCTTTTTATAGACAAAATAACTAAAATATATAAACTAAAAGGTTGCTAACAAATGAGCAACCTTTTTACTTTAATTCTACTCAGGTTTTACCCCCTCACAAACAAACAACTAATAATCAAATACTTATCACTTTTTTAGAATACAAAAAAAATCAAGTGTTTTATCTGAAAAAACATTAAGAGTATAATCTTCTGACTTTAAATTCTCTATTTGTTTTCTATATTTTTTTAATAAACCTCTTCTATTTATTCTATTCAAAATTTCATAAGGTATTCTAAGTAAGATAGCTGGCATTCTTTTCTGCAAATTAAAAATGTCTAGCTTTAACAATTTAGAAACTGCAATACCGTTATTATTATAATACTCATCTGTCTTTTTATTTCCTTCTATACCTTTAATAATACAATCTTTAAAATAAGTATTCGTTAAGCTTTGAAGCTCACTAAAAGTATACTCTCTATAATGCCAAGGATTCCTTGCAATACTTTTATTGGCATTTGGAGTGCTTAAAAACACCTTCCCTTCAGGTTTTAACACACGGTGAATTTCTTTCAAGAATAATGAGTCATTTTTAATATGTTCAATAACTTGAAAAGATATAATAGTATCATAATAATTGTTTGGAATGTTTTTTAATGGAGGTATTTTTTGCTGAATAACAGTAGCCTCAGGATATTTTTTCTTTAATAATTCTACCGAATAACTAGATTTATCTATTAAAGTTAAACTTGAAACCTTTGAATAATATAAAGCTACTCCATAACCTTCTCCACATCCTATTTCTAATGTTTTTCCACTTACGTAATCAGAAACAATTTCATAAGCTTTTTTAGTTCTTAAAAATAAAGGTCTATCTGAATTAATCTTAGATGAGGTAACTTCTGTTGAAAAAAAATACATAAATACTAGTTTAGTAAGGCCAATTTTTAGCTTGCCAGTTTTGAAAGGATTTATCAATATTTTTAAAATTCATTTTTAAATCATTTCCTTTTTCTTCATTAAAAGAACTGTATTGCTCTATCATTTGAATATACATCCCTTTAACTCTATTAGCATAACGCACATTTATTATTGGATTAGGAGGATTAAAAGAAATTAACCATAACAATTCCTCTTTTAAGTTATTCATAGCCTTTAAACATACTTCATTTCCTTTTTTAGGGTTACCCGCTTTAAAATATAATTTTCCCATAGCAAAAGCATATTGTTTAAAAGGCACTGTAACATTAGGAAACATAAACATACTAGTATTCAAAATATCAACAGCTTCCTTACTGTTATCTTCTTCTAATAACGCTTGCGCTAAAAAGTAATAATTACGTCTTACTATTTGTTGAGTATATACCCTATTTTCATAATCTATAAATTTATCTTTTTCTTTAAACCCTTTAAAAGACAAGCCTTCTTTAAAAAATGGTAGCATCATATTGGTATCTACAATTTTAGGATTCAATTTTGGATTTACTCTTTTAACAGGCGTTAACACTTCTACCATTCCTTGTTGAATAGTATAAGGTTGAAGTCCTATATAATGATTGGTATTCCCATTAACAGCAAAAGCAATTGGTCTATCATTAATATTTTCCTGTATTATATTTAATAAAGTAAGATCATTAACAGCGTAAAAATCTTTCGAAAAACGCCAAACTAAATTATCAAGATACTTCAATTTTAAGGCTTTACTAGTATCGCTTCTAGTAAACATTGAAGTATCTACCTTAATAGAAAACACATCTGAAGGGATATAGTGTATTCTTTTTCCATTCCATTCTTTTTTGGTTTTCTCTTCTGATAAAAACTTGAAAAGAACTCCTAAATCTACTGGCTGATTAACTTCTTTCTGTAAAGGTAATTGCTCTTGAGTACCTTTTATATATAATTCTTTTGGAAGTGTTATTGAAAGTTTCTTTGAGGTATTCATAGTTAACCTCAATTTATCTATGTACCAATCTAACGCTAATTGATCAAAATTTATAACTCTAACATCTGTACGATACCCTTCCACTTCTTGTAAATACCATAATGGAAATGTCATATTATCTCCATTGGTAATTAAAATGCTGTTTTTAGGACATGAATCTAAATAAGCCTTAGCTAAAGACCTAGAAAATGTATCATCACTTCTATTATGGTCATCCCAACCCTTTGCTAATAATTGAATTGGAACTATAAGCATTAGTAATACAGACAGCACTATTAACAATCCTCTTTTATTAGCAACAAAAGAAAACCACTTATACAGTTGTAGTACAGCTAATCCAATCCAAATACAAAAAGGAATAAAAGAGCCAATAAAAATATAATCTCTCTCCCTTATTAAAATACTTGTGGGAACAGGGTTTACATAAATAATAATACCAAGACCAAAGGTTAGAAACAGTAGTAATGAAGTAAAAAAATGTACTGGTACTTTACGTAAAAACCATAAACCTATGAGTCCTATTAAGAAAGGAATTCCATAATATACATCTCTACTTAAATCATTTTTATAATAATTAGGCATTAAGGAATACGCTCCCACTCTATGTTTATCAATAAAATCAAAACCACTTATCCAATTACCATTTAAAATGGTACCTACCCCTTTATTGTCATTTTGCTTTCCTATAAAATTCCAAAATAAATACCTTGCATACAACCAATCTACTTGATAATTGTAAAAAAAGCTAAGATTTTCTGTAAATGTAGGTTTAATTATTGTTGTTTCTTTCCCCATAACATCATATGATATAGGTTTTCCCTTTACAGTAGTCCAAATTTTATACCCAGTAACATCTTTAGACTTATAACTGTGCATTCTTGGAAAAAATGTAGCAAACTCTTTTGCATAATTTTCAACACCGAATTTACCATTATCTATTTCAACATACTTTTTCAGCTCTTTATCATACCATAACTTCGGATTTCCATGTTTTAATGGAAGGTTTTTATGTAATGGTGCATTAAAATAATACCCTTTAAGTAAAGGGGTTTTACTAACTCCAAATTGTTCTGCCCTAATATATTTTAAAAGCTCTAAGCTGTTAGATGGATTGTTAGATATTGGTGTTACAGTATTGGCTCTAATCATACTAACTCCATAAGTACTAACACCTATGTAAAAAAACAACAAACAACCAATTATAGCCAACCAATTATAGCTCTTTTTTTTAATTCCTATTCCAAATGCAAATAACAATAATATAATTAGAAATATATATAAACATATAAGTCCTGTATTAACTTTAAAATTTAATTCATTGACTAGATATATATCTAAATGAAGTACTCCCTTTAAAAAGCCTTGAATCACAAATCCATAAATTAATAAAAATAACACTACTCCTGCCATTAACCCTATGACTAAGCTTTTTATGGATAGTTTATATTTTTTTGTAACAAATAGGATTGATAAAGGAATTACGACAGACAAATTTATTAAATGCACTCCCGCAGATAGCCCTAACAACAAAGCTGCAAAAAGTAATAATTGTAATTCTTTTTTTTGATTAGTTGTTTGCTTCCATAAAATTACTATATACCAAACACATACTAAAAAGAAAAAAGATAAGGTATAAACCTCTGTTTCTGTTGACGCTACCCAAAAACTATGAATAAAAGCTAAAGTTAGCCCACTAACGATTCCACTAATTGATGGTAACCATCTTGAATATTTATCTAAGGGCTTTGTAAGAGAAGTATACGCTAAGTTTTTTGTCAAAAAATAAACAATAGTTACTGTTAATGCTCCAAAAAAACCTGAAATAAAATTACTTAAAAAAGCAATATTCTCCGCAGGAAACCATGAGATTAATACATTTGAAATTAACATGTATAATGGAGCTCCTGGTGGATGTGTTACTTGTAACTTATAATTACTAGAAACAAACTCTGCACTATCCCAAAAAGAAATGGTTGGCGCCATGGTAAGTCCATAAACCACTAAGACTATTACAAATAATAGCCAGCCAATAATTTGCTCCATTTTTTTCATGATAGGAAATTTGGGGAATTGTATTCAGGAGTGAAAGATATGAGTTTTTTTTATATTTAAACATAACTGTAAAAACTCCTCTGTAAATCATTCAATAAAAATCTATACAAACTCCTATACATTTTAATTATAACAACCTTTCTCTTTCTTTATTTATTATTGAAAAAAATAGCTTTTATAATCATCTAATTAACTATAAATCCAAAGCTCTTAGTTTAAGAAAAAAGAAAATTAAAAAAAATATTAAATAAAAAATAGGGGTAACAACTAATTACCTGTACTAGTTATAAGAATAATTAATTATTTTTTATGACTACATTACTACATATACTCATAACTTTATTTTTTAAGTCTGCCCAAAAACGCCTTAAAAACAAAACAAACAACATACTTAAATACAACAAATTACGTATTGTCCGTTTTTTGTCCGGTGATTATTTATATATGATTCACAATAATTTAGTTGTTTTGAACAAAATTTTTAAAAATCATAAAAAGCTTTTAGCACAAACAATCTAGAATAACATTTTATAACGATTTTAATTAATTTATAATAAAACCCCACCCTTTATGAAGACAAAATTACTTCAACTAATAGTAATACTATTATCAACGCTTTACTACACTAAACTACAAGCGCAAACTTTAAATGAAACTCAAGGAACTGGTTCAGGAGTAAGTATTACCTCTGGCGATTATAATACTATGTTTGGAGATAGTACCGGTTCATCAGCTACGTTTACATCTAGGCTAACTTTCTTTGGTTTTGGAGCTGGTAAAAATGCTGTACATAGTACTAGTTTTGGTGATAAAGCCTTAAACGGTGCTTCTGGAATGGTAGCCATAGGTTTCATGGCAGGGTACTCTAATACTACTGGTTTTGATAATATGTTTATTGGAGAAGAAGCAGGTAAATTTACTACTACAGGAGGAGATAATACTTTCATGGGAACAGAAGCTGGAGAGAATAACACTACTGGATATGACAATACTTTTATTGGAGAAGAAGCTGGTACTTTTATTACTACTGGATATGAAAATACTTTTATAGGAGAAGATGCCGGTACAAGTATTGGTGAAGGCTTTAAAAATACTTTTGTAGGAAACGAGTCTGGAGGAAGTCATTTTGGCTCTAGTTCTTCAGGTAAAGGGTTCAGGAATACTGGAGTTGGAAGTGAGTCATTACAAGATATTAAAGATGGAGATCATAATTCTGCTTTTGGAGATTCTGCTGGTATTGATATAGGAGCTGGTCGTTGGAATACAATGATTGGAGCCGCTTCAGGTGTTGCTACTGAGCACGCAGACTACAATACTTTTATTGGTGGTATGGCTGGTTGGGATAACAACCGTACCAACAATACAAATGATGCAAACAGAAATACGTATGTTGGTTTTAGAGCAGGTTTTACAAATAGAGAAGGTGAAGACAATGTTGGAATGGGTGCTTTTGCAGATTATAAAGGTTCTGGTAGTAATAATACAAGAAGGTATAGAACTACATTCATAGGAGCAAATTCTCATGTTGGACAAAACGATGTTACCATGATGGGGTATAACGGTAGAAATGATGGACAGTATTCTATTTCTATTGGTCAAAATCATGATATGAGAGGAACTAGAGCCGTAGGGATTGGCCATACAATTAACATGAATCCTAATGCAGATAATTCTGTAGGTTTAGGAAATGAAACCAATATTTCTCAATCTTTTGCCATTGGTATCGGAAATGCTGTAGATGTAGACAATACTCAAGCTATAGCTATTGGAGCTAGTGCAGTTGCTCAAAATGATGGGGCAATTGTTATTGGATATGGAGCCAGATCAAATGATATAATTGACAGTACACCTACTGGACCGACACCAAGTGCTACTGAAGCTACCAAAAACATTGCTATTGGTCACAGTGCTATAGTAAGTGCAAGTAATTCTATTGCTATTGGTAACGGAGCTACCGCTGCAAATGCTAATACAATGATATTAGGAGGCGCAACTAACCCTGTAAGAGTAGGAATTGGAACTGATACTCCTAATGAATATGCATCCTTAGACTTAACAGGAACTAATAAAGGTTTAATAGTTAATCGAATGACAACTGCACAACGTGTAGCTCTACAACCGCAATTTCCAGAAGTACCTTCTTCTAAAGGTATTAGAGAAACTGAAGCTGGTTTATTAGTATATGATACTGATGAAAATTTATTGTATTCTTGGAATGGAACTGCATGGGTTACTTTGTTAGCAGATAATTTAGGAAACCATACCGCGACAACTATGCTTAACATGGGAAGTAATGTACTTCGTTTTGACAATGGTGAAGCTAACGGTATAGAGTTTAATGGTAGAGATCGTTATAAAATTTCATATGGAGGAAGTGCTAATTATGATTACGGACCAGTAACTGGTGTTAGTATAAAAACTTCTATGAGTACTTCAACCGCTAACGGTTGGACATGGGGACCTTATAATGCACCTCCTGTTGCAGCTATTAGTACAGAAGGTAAAATGCAAATAGCTAATAGTTTAAATATCGCTGGTAATTATGAATTTCCAATTACAGATGGTACTGCTGCTAATCAAGTATTAGCTACTGATGGTGCTGGAAAATTAAATTGGATAACCCGAGACTTATCTTTTGACTCTAACGCAGGAGTTTTATCTATTGGAAATGGAAATACTGTACAACTTAATGATATTGGCGGTGGTGGAATTCATGGTTTAGATTCTTTAAGAATAGATCTTACAAATAACGAAAAAAGATATATAGACATTGGAGCTATTTTTAAACAGGTACGCTTTAAAAATAATCAATTAACTTTTGCAGATAATCATACTGTAGACTTATCTAGTTTAGTCAATACAGATGCACAAGACCTTGCATTAGTCAACAATACGCTAAGCTTAACAAATGATGCTACATCGGTGGATCTTTCTACATATTTAGATAATACAGATAGTCAAGCATTAGCTTTAAATACAAATACGTTAAGTATCTCTGGAAATGCCGCTACAGTAGATTTAGAGAAATATTTAGACAATACGGATTCACAAGATCTTACTTTAGCGAATAACACACTAAGCTTAACAAATGACAATACTTCGGTGGATCTTTCAACATATTTAGATAATACAGATAATCAAGCATTAGCTTTAAATACAAACACACTAAGTATTTCTGGAAATGCCGCTACAGTGGATTTAAAAAAGTATTTAGACAATACAGATGCACAAGATCTTACTTTAGCGAATAATACACTAAGTTTAACAAATGATAATACTTCGGTGGATCTTTCTTCTTACTTAGACAATACAGATAATCAAGCATTAGCTTTAAGTACAAATACGTTAAGCATCTCTGGAAATGCCGCTACAGTAGATTTAGAGAAATATTTAGACAATACAGATGCACAAGATCTTACTTTAGCGAATAACACACTAAGTTTAACAAATGATAATACTTCGGTTGACCTTTCTTCTTACTTAGATAACACGGATAGTCAAGCATTAGCTTTAAGTACAAATACACTTAGTATTTCTGGAAATGTGGCTACAGTAGATTTAGAGAAATATTTAGACAATACAGATGCACAAGATCTTACTTTAGCGAATAACACACTAAGCTTAACAAATGATAATACTTCGGTGGATCTTTCTTCTTACTTAGATAATACAGATAGTCAAGCATTAGCTTTAAATACAAATACGCTAAGTATTTCTGGAAATGCCGCTACAGTAGATTTAGAGAAATATTTAGACAATACAGATGCACAAGATCTTACTTTAGCTAATAACACACTAAGCTTAACAAATGATAACACTTCTGTTGACCTTTCTTCTTACTTAGATAACACGGATAGTCAAGCATTAGCTTTGAATACAAACACGTTAAGTATCTCTGGAAATACCGCTACAGTAGATTTAGAGAAATATTTAGACAATACAGATGCACAAACATTAACTTTCTCAGGAACTAACTTAAGTATTGCCAACGGAAATACTATTGATTTAGCTAGTTTACAAGATGGAACTGGAACAGATAGTCAAGCGTTAGCTTTAAATACAAACACGTTAAGTATTTCTGGAAATGCCGCTACAGTAGATTTAGAAAAGTATTTAGACAATACAGATTCACAAGATCTTACTTTAGCGAATAATACACTAAGTTTAACAAATGATAACACTTCTGTTGATCTTTCTTCTTACTTAGACAATACAGATAGTCAAGCGTTAGCTTTAAATACAAACACGCTAAGTATTTCTGGAAATGTGGCTACAGTAGATTTAGAGAAATATTTAGACAATACAGATGCACAAGATCTTACTTTAGCTAATAACACGCTAAGCTTAACAAATGATAACACTTCGGTTGATCTTTCTTCTTACTTAGATAACACGGATAGTCAATCATTAGCTTTGAATACAAATACATTAAGTATCTCTGGAAATACCGCTACAGTAGATTTAGAAAAGTATTTAGATAATACAGATGCACAAGATCTTACTTTAGCGAATAACACACTAAGCTTAACAAATGATAACACTTCGGTTGACCTTTCTTCTTACTTAGATAACACGGATAGTCAATCATTAGCTTTGAATACAAATACATTAAGTATCTCTGGAAATACCGCTACAGTAGATTTAGAAAAGTATTTAGATAATACAGATGCACAAGATCTTACTTTAGCGAATAACACACTAAGCTTAACAAATGATAATACTTCGGTTGACCTTTCTTCTTACTTAGATAACACGGATAGTCAAGCATTAGCTTTAAGTACAAATACGTTAAGTATCTCTGGAAATGCCGCTACAGTAGATTTAGAGAAATATTTAGACAATACAGATGCGCAAACATTAACTTTCTCAGGAACTAACTTAAGTATTGCCAACGGTAATACTATTGATTTAGCTAGTTTACAAGATGGAACCGGGACAGATAGTCAAGCATTAGCTTTAAATACAAATACGTTAAGTATCTCTGGAAATGCTGCTACAGTAGATTTAGAGAAATATTTGGATAATACAGATGCACAAACATTAACTTTCTCAGGAACTAACTTAAGTATTGCCAACGGTAATACTATTGATTTAGCTAGTTTACAAGATGGAACCGGGACAGATAGTCAAGCATTAGCTTTAAATACAAATACGTTAAGTATCTCTGGAAATACAGCTACTGTGGATTTAACAAAGTATTTAGACAATACAGATGCACAAGATCTTACTTTAGCTAATAACACACTAAGTTTAACAAATGATAATACTTCGGTTGACCTTTCTTCTTACTTAGATAACACGGATAGTCAAGCATTAACTTTAAATACAAATACACTTAGTATCTCAGGAAATACGGCTACTGTGGATTTAACAAAGTATTTAGACAATACAGATGCACAAGATCTTACTTTAGCTAATAACACACTAAGTTTAACAAATGATAATACTTCGGTTGACCTTTCTTCTTACTTAGATAACACGGATAGTCAAGCATTAACTTTAAATACAAATACACTTAGTATCTCAGGAAATACGGCTACAGTTGATTTAGAAAAGTATTTAGATAATACAGACGCACAAAACTTAACTTTAACAGGTACAAACTTAAGTATTGCTAATGGAAATACAGTTGACCTATCTGCTATTCAAGATGGAACAGGTACTGATAATCAAAACTTAAGTTTAGCTAATAACAACCTTACTATTAGTAATGGAAATACTGTGAATTTATCTGCCTATGTAAATACGGATAGCCAAAACTTAACGAATGCTTCGTTGTCTGGAACAGACTTAACAATTGAAATTGAAAATGGAGCTTCAGTATCAGTAGATTTAGCACCTTTAGTTTCAAACTTACAATCTGAGTTAAGTACTGCTCAAAATCAAGTAACAGCCTTACAAACTCAAATGAACGATGTATTAGCTCGTTTACAATCTATTGAAAATTGTGCTTGTGATGGTACATTGTCTACTCCTACAACCTCTTTAAACAAAATAATGGGACCTAAATTATACCAAAATATTCCTAATCCTTTTACTAGTACCTCTTCTATTAAATATTATTTACCACATGATGTTTCAAAAGCATATATGGTATTTAGTGATGCTATTGGGAAAATTATTTCTAAAATTGAATTAGAAGAACGTGGTGAAGCTGAATTAGATATTAATAGCAACGGACTTCCATCTGGAACTTATCATTATACGCTTTATGTAGGTACTCAAAAAGTAGCTTCTAAACGTATGATTATTGAATAGCCAGAATAGATAGATAAATAGATTATTGAAAAAGCTCCACTAAATGCGGAGCTTTTCTTTTTTATCAATTATCTTTTATTTATTCTTTCAATATCTTCTCTAAATTTTTTTATTAAATCATTTGTAAAATTATCCATCACTTCCCTTTCCTCCTTTACTATTCCATTACTTGATCTAGAAACTTCCTCCAATACATCTAATAGAAACTCATATTCTTCATCAGGTCCATGATCTTCACAATATGCTATTACCTTTTTATAAAGCTTATTAACATCATTTTGCTTATTAACTTCATAATTAAAAGACCATTTAATATCGTCTCCCCATTTATGATCGGCTAACCTTTTTTCAATAACCTCTATCTCTTCCTTTTGGATACTTCCGTCTGCCATAGCAACTACATATAGTAACTCTCCAAATGATTCAAATAGTTTATATGCGCTTTTCATAAGTTATTCATTTAAAAGTATCAAAACATTCCTTTAAAACTCAACTTTTAAAAGCAATATTACAATACCCGTTAAGTTTTAAATTTACTCAATTTTTATTTGATTACTAATTTTATCTATATCTCTTAGTTTTTTAGCAGGTTTTCCTCCATAAATTGTGTTTTTAGGAACATCTTTCGTTACTACAGACCCAGCTGCAATAATTGAATTATCACCAATAGTTACACCTCCTATTATAGCGCAATGTCCACCAATCCATACATTATTTCCAATAGTAATTGGTTTTGCATAGCCTGTTTTATGACGATTTATAGGATTTATAGTATGTCCAGCTGTATAAATACCAACATTAGGAGCTATTAAGCAATTGTCGCCTATACTTACCTCAGCCATATCTAAAATAGTACAATTGTATCCAGCATAAAAATTAGCTCCTACATGAATATTATATCCAAAATCACAATGAAAATTATGTTCTACTACTATTCCTTTCCCCACAGTACCTAGAAGTTCATGTAATAAACTAACTTTAGTTTCATCATCTTCAAAATCTGTTGAATTGAACTTTTGTAAAAGTTTTCCTGCTCTCACATATTCGTTTCTCATATTTTTATCATATCGGATATACTCAATTTTCTTTGTATTCATATAGGTTTTAATTTTTATTGCACTTCAAAGGGTATATACCCAAACTATTTATTAGCTAATATAAAGAACTTATTAAGTAGTTTTAGAGCACTAAAATACCATTTACAATTTGTATATTATTGTAAATGGTACTACAAATTAGCTACCTTGGGAAATTATATCTTTAGTATCAATAAATAATTTAATTTAAGCAATGCTTCTCTAAACAAACTAAATCTGAATAAATATTGGTAAAGATATTCTGTTGCTTGTTATATATCTTACCAAATACACGAACATCATTCAAGTATAAACTATTTAATAGATATTTTAATTCTTTTATCTTTTGATTTAGGTAATAAGAAAGAATTGAAAACCTAGAAGTATTCATTTGCCAAGATGCCTCTGAATGTTTTTTTTGTTTTTCTATCTCATTATAAAACGTTTTTAGTCCCTTAACCTTTGAGAAAAACTGTCCTCCTAATGCATCTAAAATAATTTCATTATCACTAGAAAGGACAAAATAAATATTAGTTATATTATGTTTCTTAATGACATCTTTTATGTTTATCAACGTATCAATGTCAGATACAAAAGAATTACCCAACGAAGTATAAAAATAATTTTCTTGTTTAAATTGATGATTGATAACCATTTCTAAACAATCAGTTGGACATAAAAGAAAAAGTGATTTATGCATTTACACCTTCATTTGGACTGTATGGAAAAGAAGAATGATGTACATCTATTTTTAATTCACCATTAAGCAACTTATAACCAAATGTATATTCTACTTTAGCTTCATTACCTTCTACATCTGTAAAATAATAGTTGCCCATTGCTATAGCTCTATTTTCTTCTAAAATAAAACCTGTATTTTCAAACCTTACTTTAGTCCAAGGCTGAATAGCAAAACCTTTATCTTCTGCACAAGCTCTATCATCACCAGCAATAAAGTAGGATAACGCTTCTTTTTTAGTAGGTCTGAACTGCTCTATAGCGCATTTAGTTGGTTTAAACAAAACGGTTCCTGCTTCAAAAGCATAACGCTCATCTAAAAAATTATTAGAGTATGTTTCACATTCTACTCGATTATCTTTTAATGATCCGATTTTTACTACGCCTTCTCCCCACTTACTTTGCACTTCTAATACTTGTTTTTCTGTTATCATTTTTTAATATTATGTTTTAAATTATTAAATGTACGCTAGCTTAGCATGGTTTTAAAATTAATCATTTTTTATTAAATGCAACATAGTTGCATTATAATTTAACATTGAGTAATAAATTTTTATAATAAAAGCTTTAACTAACACAAATTATACGTAAAGAATACCACACTTTACACTTTGATTTGGCTTTTATCACAGATAACATAAGTGTTTGGAATATAAAAAAGGCTCTAAAAACAATCATGTTTTTAGAGCCTTTTAAACTTATCTTTATACAGTTTAACACTATTTTCAATCCATTCATAATTTGATATCATCTTAAGCTTATTTATCAAATTATCAGGTATTCCTTTCTTTCCAACTAATGTTCCAGCTATTTGTCCAGCCATTGAACAATTTGTGTCTGTATCTCCTCCTATTTTTATTAATTGTAAATACATTTCTTCCATTCCTATTTTGAGTACTTTATTAGCTGCTGCAATAGCTAATGGAACAGAATTTACTACATAGCCATTATTACCTAACTTTCCTATTTCATCTAAACTATCTATATTACTAACCTCTATTAATCGATCTCTAACCCGAGTATCAGGAATTTGATTAATTATAAGATCTATTAAGTTAGTTTGTCCATTCCAATTACCTTTTAAAACCTCTCTTATAGCTACTATAATACATTTAGCTCCTATATAAGCTTCATCATTATGATGCGTTATTAAACAAACATCTCTTATTTCTTTATAAGAACAGTCTGTAAAAGCTAAAGGAGCTATACGCATAGCTGCACCATTTCCAGCTGCATATTCTCCTCTTCTTCCAACTTGACTCCAATGTCCGCCTATACTTAGTTCTTGAAAAGATTTTAATGTACTAGCACCAATCCCTCTTAATTTTCCTTGCTTATAATAAGTTACAAACTTATCTGCTACTAACTCAGGTACAACTTTTTTATTACCTACTACTGCTTCTATAGTTGCTAAGGTTAATTGAGTATCGTCGGTTAATCCCCAGCTAGGTGTTTTTACCCTTGGATTCCCTACTAAATAAAAGGTATCATCTTCATATTCAAATTGATTTTCAAACCCACTACCCCAAGCATCTCCTATAGCTCCAGCTAGAATACAACCTTCAAATCTTTCTGCTTTTGTCATTTATTTCTAATTTTTTAATATAACAAAAGGTCTTTCAAAACAGAAAGACCTTTTTATTTATAATAATATTAGTTTTACTACTGTAAGCTAGCTAAACTATTTTTTATAGTTTCAATTTTTGCTAGTGTATCAGATTCTTTTTTACGTTCTAAAGTAATTACTTTTTCTGGCGCATTACTCACAAAACGCTCATTTGATAATTTCTTTTGAATACCTATTAAGAATCCTTCAGCTCTTTTTAGTTCTGCACTTAGTTTCTTTATTTCTCCTTCTACATCTATATTATCTAATGAAATAGGCACAAAGTATTCATTTGATTTTACTCTAAAAGAAGCAGCTCCATCTACTTTATCATTCACATAATTAATTACAGATGTATTGGTTAATTTTTGAATAACTACATCAAAATCTTTTACAAAATGCTCATTATTTACTACTGATAACTCTATCGATTCTTTAAAAGAGATATTTTTCTCTTTTCTAATAGTTCTAATACCTGATACTACATTAGTAGCAAAATCAAACTGATTTATTAATTCTTTATTAGATTCTTTAATCTCAGGGTATTTTGCTATTATTAGTGCTTCCTCAGGTGTTCTCTCTGTAATAGACTGCCAAATTTCTTCAGTAAGGAATGGCATAAAAGGGTGTAATATTTTTAAATTATCTTCAAAAATTTCAATTACTTCCTTATAAGTTTTGGCATCTATTGGCTGCTGATATCCTGGTTTTACTATTTCTAATAACCAACCACAAAAATCATCATAAATTAGCTTATAAATAGCCATTAGCGCATCGCTTAAACGGTATTTACTGTAATGGTCTTCTATTTCTGCTAAAGTTTGTTGGAATTTAGTCTTGTACCACTCTAAACCTAATCTACTTGATGCTGGTTGCTCTAAACTGTCTGAAACTTCCCAAAGTGTAGTTAAATAAAAAGCACTCCATACTTTATTCCCTAAACCTTTACCTTGCTGACATAAAGCTTCATCAAATAGTAAATCATTTCCTGCAGCAGAACTTAATAATAACCCTACACGAACTCCATCTGCTCCAAATTCTTCTATAAGTTTTAACGCATCAGGAGAATTCCCTAATGACTTAGACATTTTACGACGTTGCTTGTCACGTACCAGCCCTGTTAGATATACATTTTCAAACGGACGTTTATCTTTATATTCATATCCAGCAATAATCATACGTGCTACCCAAAAAAACAAAATATCTGGTCCCGTTACTAAATCATTAGTAGGATAGTAATACTTAACTTCTTCATTTTCAGGATTACGAATTCCATCAAAAACACTCATTGGCCATAACCAAGAAGAGAACCAAGTATCAAGTGCATCTTCATCTTGACGTAAGTTATCAGCTGTTAATGATTCGTTATTCGTTTTTTCTTTTGCTAACTTAAGTGCATCGTCAATATTTTCAGCTACAACAAAGTCGTTTTTACCTTCTCCATAATAATAAGCTGGAATTTGTTGTCCCCACCATAACTGACGAGAAATATTCCAATCGCGAATATTTTCCATCCAATGACGATAAGTATTCTCAAATTTTTTAGGGAATAACTTCACTTCTTTATCTTCTCCTAAAACTGCTTCAATGGCTGGTTTTACTAACTCTTCCATTTTTAAGAACCATTGATCTGATAATCTTGGCTCAATAACAGCTTTCGTTCTTTCAGAGGTCCCAACTTTATTAGTATGCTGTTCTATTTTTATCAGGTATCCTTTTTCTTCTAATTCTTTAGAAATTTCTTTACGTACTACAAATCGGTCTTTACCTTCGTAATGTAAACCTAGAGAGTTTAGAGAAGCATCCTCATTAAAAATATCAATTACCTCTAAATTATGCTTGTCTCCTAATACTTTATCATTTTCATCATGAGCAGGTGTTACCTTTAAACAACCAGTACCAAACTCTACATCTACGTATTCATCTTCAATAATAGGTATCTCACGTCCACAAAGCGGAACAATTACTTTTTTACCTTTTAAGTGTGTAAATCGTTCATCATTGGGATTGATACAAATGGCTGTATCTCCTAAAATAGTTTCAGGACGCGTTGTAGCAATCGTTACTTTTTCATCAGAACCAACTATGTCATACTGTAAATAGTATAAGCTTCCTTGGCGTTCTTCATAAATTACCTCTTCATCTGATAGCGTAGTTTTTGCTTCAGGATCCCAATTTACCATTCTATATCCTCTGTAGATATACCCTTTATTGTATAAGTCTACAAAGACTTTTATTACCGATTCAGAAAGTGCAGGATCCATGGTAAAAGATGTTCTTTCCCAGTCACAAGAAGCTCCTAACTTTTTTAATTGTTCTAAAATAATACCTCCGTACTCATTTTTCCACTCCCATGCATGTTTTAAAAACTCTTCTCTAGTTAAATCGTTTTTATCAATCCCTTGCTCTTTTAACTTTGCTACCACTTTAGCTTCTGTAGCAATAGAAGCATGATCTGTACCTGGTACCCAACATGCATTCTTTCCTAATAAACGAGCTCTACGTACTAAAACATCTTGAATAGTATTATTTAACATATGTCCCATATGTAATACTCCGGTGACGTTTGGTGGAGGAATCACAATTGTATATGATTCTTTACTATGATCTACTTCTGAATGAAAATAATTATGTTTCATCCAGTAATCGTACCACTTACCCTCTACTTCTTGAGCATTGTATTTTGATGGAATATTCATATGTTTTTACTATATTTAGCCTATTCTATTTTTTTGGCATTATTTTTGAAATCTGAATTAGCAAAAATACAACTATCTGTGAGCTACAGAAAACTAGTTGCCATTTTTTTAATAACAAAAAATTATTATAAATTTGTAATCGGTTATAACAACCCCTAATTAAAATTAACATTATGAAAACAATTTTATCATTTGTAGCTATTTTATTTATTGCTTTATCTGTAAATGCTCAAGAATTTAAGTTTGAAACGGAAACAATCAATTATGGAAAAATAGCTGTAGGTTCTGACGGTAAGCGTGTATTTGAATTCACAAACGTAGGTGATGCACCTTTAATTATTAAAGATATTAAATCTACTTGTGGTTGTACAGTACCTAAAAAACCAGAAAAGCCAATTATGCCAGGAGAAAAGGGACAAATTGAAGTTTCTTATGACACAAAAAGAATTGGTGGTTTCTCTAAGCAAATTACAGTTACTTCAAATGCTAAAAAAGAAAGAGTATTCTTAAAAATTAAAGGATTTATTTCTAAAAAAGCTGTTCCTGCTAAAGATAAAAGCATGGTATCTAGCGGAGAAAGTAACTAAGAAGTAGTAGCTATAAAAACATCTATCTATATAAAAAAGTCAGCAGTAATGCTGATTTTTTTATGCTTTAATTTTAATAAATATTTAAAGATATAACTAAAAAAGGCTCAAGTGAATACTTGAGCCTTTCTTCAATCAACTATTAAAAACTAACTAATCACTAACTTTTACGTTAAGTAATCAATTAAAAGACGGATAAATCCGCATTTAGTTACACTAATTAGTTAGGATTAACATTATTTTAAGATACTGCTTCTTCACGCTCACAGTACACTATATAATACCTTGGTGTAAAATGCCTAAGTATGGGTCTCACTCCTATTTTTCTCCAATCAGATGAAGTCCATGTTTCACTATCTTTAATTTTCCATCCTGTTTTTTTTAATAAAAAATCGAACTGTTTAATTTCAAATTCATGATAATGTTTGTCCCAATCATCTTTTTCATTCCAATACGCATCAGTAAACCATAATTTTAAAGGAACAGAAGCTATCATTTTATTAGTTTTTAGGTTTCTCAAAATATTAAATGGAGCCAACATATGTTCAAATATTTCAAAAGATGTAATTACATCAACATTTTTATCCAAATATACTTCGTAATTAATGTCTAAATCTTCACCTTTTGTATTTTCTACATTGTAGCCTTCTTTTCGCATAATATCAGAAAAAGCATTCGTAGTACCTAGGTCTAATATTTTTGATTGTTCCGGTATGTGTTTCTTTACAAATTTTAGTGTTTTATTGTATCTCTTTTCTAAATGTCTATTCATTATGCTAAATGCCGTTTATTTCTCCTTTTATTTTTTGGAACTCACTCATAATTTCATCAACCACTACTTTTGCTGGTTTTATTTGATGGATTAATCCTGCTATTTGCCCAATTTCTAATTCTCCTTCCTCTAAATCTCCTTCAAACATTCCTTTTTTAGCACGTGCACGTCCTAACAACTCTTTAATTTCTTCTATAGTTGGTCCTTTTTGATAAAGTGCTTGAACATCATTATAAAACTTATTTTTAACCAATCTTACAGGAGCTAACTCTTTTAATGTTAACTGCGTTCCTCCTTCTTTGACATCAACAATAGTTTGCTTAAAATTTTCATGTGCAGATGATTCTATAGTAGCTGCAAAACGGCTACCAATTTGCACAGCATCAGCTCCTAAAACCATTGCCGCCAACATACCTCTTCCAGTTCCTACTCCACCAGCAGCTATAACAGGAATTTTCACCTGTTCTTTTACCATTGGAATTAAAGTAAATGTTGTGGTTTCTTCCCTACCATTATGTCCTCCAGCCTCAAAACCTTCACAAACAACAGCATCTACACCAGCTGCTTCAGCTTTTAAAGCAAATTTTACCGAACTTACCACATGTACTACTGTAATTCCTTTTTCTTTAAGAAATCCAGTCCATGTTTTAGGGTTTCCAGCTGAGGTAAAAACAATCTTTACTCCCTCTTCAACAATAATATCCATTATTTTTTCAATATCTGGATATAGCATTGGTACATTTACTCCAAAGGGTTTATCAGTTGCTTTTTTACATTTTTGAATATGCTCTCTTAACACATCAGGGTACATAGATCCAGAACCTATTAGTCCTAAACCACCTGCATTAGATACAGCTGAAGCGAGTTTCCAACCTGAAACCCATATCATACCTCCCTGAACAATTGGATATTGTGTTTTAAATAACTCCGTTACTCTATTTATCATTCTACTTTTTTAAAAATCTCACAGTTTGAATTTCTGATCCTTTTTTAAGTTGTAAAATATACATTCCATTTGTTAATTTAGATACATCAATGTTTTTAGAAGTGGATGTATGGGTGTATATCTTACTTCCTAAAGCGTTAAATATAGAAATATCTAAGTTATTTTTATTGCTATCCACTACTAAATAATTTTGTGTTGGATTTGGATATACTTTAATCCCTTCTAGTTGGTTCAAATCTTCAACAGATAATACCATATATGCTTTACTAAAATCTGGAATACCATGCCCATGTTGATCGGTTGGATTCGTATATCTATCTGCTGATTCTCTAACTTTTTGCATAATTTCTTTATATGTTAAATTAGGAAAAGCTTGCCAAAAACATGCTACAGCACCAGCCATAACTGGACCTGCAAAAGAAGTACCGAAAGATTGTTTTGGTTTACCAGTATTATGATCTATTATATATACCCAACCTCCATGTGCTAATACATCTGGCTTTACGCGTCCATCAGCTGTTGGTCCGTAAGAACTAAATGGCATTATTACTTCTGTATCTGATACAGCTCCAACTGTAAACACAGACGGAGCATCTGCTGGAGCAGTAATATATTTCCATGCTTTTTGTCCTTCATTCCCAGCCGAAGTAACCAAGATCATTCCTCTTGAAGCTCCTATTTCTGCGCCTCGGCTAATAAAAGTAGTTTTTCCATCCATGTCTGCGTATACATGATTATAAGCTGTATTGTCAAATTCATAATATCCTAAAGACGTATTAATAATATCTACTCCTAAACTATCAGCTCTTTCTGCTGCTTCTACCCATAAACTCTCTTCTATAGGTCCTTCACTAGATACATCTTCAGTTGTAAATAAATAAAAAGAAGCATCCGGTGCTGTGCCTACAAACTCATTTTCTAGATATCCACCAATGTCAGATAGCACATTTGTTCCATGATTATGACCTGAGTAGAAATTATCACTTCTATTTACAAAGTCATACCCTCCTAAAATTTGATTATTATCTCTTAGCCTTTTAAAAGCGTCTAAAGTATTTACATTTGGAAAACCTGCATCAATTACTGCTATTTGCATTCCAGCTCCCGTATAACCTTCTTTATGTAATACATTTGCATTTAACATAGTTACCTGTGTGTTGGTTACTCCATAATTGAAATCTGTTTGTAGCTCTGCAAATTTATCTATAGTAGTATTTTTTGCTTGTTTTTTAATTTCTGTCGTTTTTGTTATTGAATTTAATGTTCTATTTGCAAATTCAACTTTTTCTACAAAACTTAAATTAGTAACCAATGCATTTATATTTGCTTGTGTACCTCTTACATGTAATGCGTTTAACCATTTTGATTTAGCCATTACAGTAATACCTACAACACTTTTTACTTGTGCATAGTAATTTTTATCTATTGGAACATCTTTATTATCTAAAGCTATATTTTGCTTAGTTCTTCTATCTAATGAACGCTGAGATAACATCTTAGTAGGCTCTGCTAAATAAGTACTAGCATCTGGCTTATCTGAAAAATACACCCAAGCATCTTCTGTCTGAGCTATAGCTGCTAGAGCTAAAAATTGAAAATAAAAAAGTATTAGTTTTTTCATTTGAATTAAGTTTAATTTGTTTGATTGTTTGTATTGTTTCCTTTAATAAGGAAAACAATTTGAATTAATTATTTGGATAGCAAATGTTTTTATAATATTATCTATTATTAAAAACATCGCTTTTAAGCGAAGAATATAGCCCCCATACCTTGTAAAAATAAGGTATTCTAACTACAAAACAATTAGTTTTACAATTACCCTACTAATTTTAGTAAACAAACAAGATTTTTAATTCTTAAAACAAACTCTTAACTTATTACTCCTGAACCTAATAATTCTTCTTCTAAATACCAAGCTACAAATTGTCCTTCTTGAATAGCAGACTGAGGATTTTCAAAAGCAACATATACACCTGAATCTACTTTATGTAAAACTGCTTTCTCTAAAGCTTGTCTATAACGGATTCTAGCCTCCACTTCCATTTGTTCTCCTGAATCCAAGGCTAAATCTTCTCTTACCCAATGTAGTTCTTCATTTGAAACGAATAACACATTTCTATATAAACCTTTATGTTTCTTGCCTTCTCCTGCGTAGATAATATTAGTTTCTACATCTGTTTCTATTACAAATAACGGCTCTTTAGTACCTCCAACAGCCAACCCTTTACGTTGTCCTTTTGTAAAGTAATGTGCTCCTTGATGCCTACCTACTTCTTTACCATCTTCTTTTTTGTAAGTATACTTAGTTGCTAAATAAGCTAATTCAGTCTCTTTACTTTCAAATTTTGGTATTACTCTATGATATTGTTCAAAATCACTAGGTATTTGTATTATTACCCCTTCTTTAGGCTTTAGTTTTTGCTGTAAAAAGTCTGGTAAGCGTACCTTTCCAATAAAACACAACCCTTGAGAATCTTTTTTATCTGCTGTAATTAAATCAGCTTCTTTAGCTATTTCTCTAACTTCTGGCTTTGTTAGCTCTCCTATGGGAAATAACGCTTTTGATAACTGCTCTTGTGATAATTGACATAAGAAATAAGACTGATCTTTATTAGTATCCTTTCCTGCTAGTAATTTATATACTGGGTTTCCATTAATAACTTCTTCCGACTTCCTACAATAATGTCCAGTAGCAACATAATCAGCACCTAAGCTTAAGGCAATATCCATGAATACATCAAACTTTATTTCTCGATTACATAGAACATCTGGATTAGGAGTACGTCCTTTTTCGTATTCATTAAACATATAGTCTACAATACGTTCTTTATATTGTTCACTTAAATCAACTGTTTGAAAAGGTATTCCTAATTTTTCAGCTACAATCATAGCGTCATTACTATCTTCTAACCAAGGGCATTCATCAGATATAGTTACAGAATCATCATGCCAATTTTTCATGAATAAACCAATAACTTCATATCCTTGCTCTTTTAATAAATAAGCGGTTACACTACTATCAACTCCTCCAGAAAGTCCAACTACTACTCTTTTCATTTTTTTACTTTACTATATTTAATGATCCTACCTTACAATAAACCTAGTTCCTTAAAGATATATCTTATGATAAGTTACTTTATTAGAAGCTGCAAATTTACGAATACCTTTTAAATTAAACTTTTGCTTATTATAGATTTATCTTATATAAAAATCACCCGAAACGGGCTATATAGCGTGTTCCTTTTCTTAATAGTTTTACCTAACTTTAATAAAACAACTTAATCATGAAAAAAACTATGCTATTACTAGCCTTTTTACTTACAGGCTCTACTATTTTTTCACAAGGTAATTGTAATTGTGATCATTACATTTCCAATTTAAGCCTTACTAACTTCAATCAAATAAAGGGAGATGATTTTAACTACCAACCAGGTGATGTATTCTGTTTGGAAAGTGGAAACTACAGAGGTATTAGATTGGTAAACTTTAAAGGGACAAAGGATAAACCTTTAATTTTTAGAAATAACGGAGGTGAAGTATTTGTTAATGAGTCAACTTATCCTGCTATTGAAATAAAAGAAAGCGCTCATATAATATTTACTGGTACAGGAGATGATACATATACCTATGGTTTTAAAGTAACTGCTTCTAATAGTACAGCCGTTGGAATTGCTGCTTTTAGTTCAGATATTGAAATGGATCACATAAAAGTAGAAAGCTCTGGATTTGCTGGGTTTATGGCTAAAACAAATCCTGTTTGTCACGATCGACAAACTTGGAGAAGAAGTGGATATATAATGAAAAATATCAATTTACATCATAACTACATTAAAGATACTGAAGGTGAAGGTTTTTACATTGGTAGTACTGGTGGTTATAAGGTTAAAGCCAGACTTAAATGTGGTAATGAAGATGCTTTTCCTCATTGGTTAGAAAATGTTGATATTCATCATAATATTGTTGAAAATGCAGGATGGGATGGTATTCAGGTAAATTTAGTTAGAAAAAATGGTAATGTTTATAATAATACAATTACTGGTTATGGAGTTACCCCTAATTCGTATCAAAAGTTTGCAATGAGCATTGGTGGTGGAGTTTACAATATATATAATAACGTTATAAAAAACACACAAGATGGAAAGGGAATGCAATTTATTAGTGCACAAAGTGGCACTAAAATATATAACAACATAATTATCAACCCTAAATCTGAGGGAATTTTTCTGCATAGCAGACATGTTTTTGAAGATCCAAACAGAGGGTATTTTATTTTAAACAATACTATAATTAATCCTGAAAAATCTGGTGTTAAGTTTTACTCAAACATTAAACAAAGCGAAGATCCTAGTTTGATAAATACTACGCAAATAGATGTACCTAGTTATTTTGTTAACAATATTATAGTTAATCCAGGTAATACTTACGAAACGGGTAATACTTGGAAAGGCATTTCTGAAAATTATTTTGATTTTAACACTCCTGCAGAACGTGATGCTTTTAAAAAGTATATTACTTCAAACTTACTTTCTAAAAAAATAGACACACTTGGTTTTACTGACTATACTAATCATATTTACACTCCAAATAGCAGTTCTTCTGCTATGGTTGATACAGGTGAAAATTTAGTGAAATTTGGAATTACAAGCGATCTTAAAGAAATCAGTAGACCACAAAATAACGCTTTTGATATTGGAGCTTATGAGCTTAAACAAACTGTAGTTTTAAGTAATAAATCTATCTTAAAAACAACTCCTATAAATAGTCAAAATAACCTATTAAACATTTACCCTAATCCAAGTCAGGAATTTGTTAAAGTAGATTCAAATGAACCTATTCAAAAAGTTTCTTTCTACAATACTAATGGAAATTTATTAGAAGAAATCGAATATCCAAAAAGTAAAATTTCATTAAAAAGATTAAAACAAGGTGTTTACTTTATGAAAATTAATTACAGCGACCGAAGTGAAACACATCAAATCATAAAAAAATAATTCAATTTTATCTTTATGGACTCGCAATCCATTATTTTTTTTACTTCATAATAAAAGAAGGCGTTTAAATTGTTAAACGCCCTCTTATCTTCTTATAAAAGATATTTATTTTTTGAACCTACCTAATTTTTTAGTTTTTCTTTTTTCTTCCTTATCTGTAACTAAAACTCCATCAATGTAAAACTCCCATTCTCCTGCTCTCTTTCCATCTTTATACATTCCTTTTTCTTTTAAGTTTCCTTTTAAATCAAAATACTTTCCTACTCCATTCAACTTTCCTCCAACATAGTTAAGTTCCTCTATTAAAATTCCATCTTCAGTATATATTTTAGAAACTCCATCCTTTTTTCCTTGCTTATAGTATGTTTCTTCGGTAGTTTTCCCATTTCCATAATAATTCTTCAAAACTCCATCTAACTTACCATCTACATAGTTTTCTTCTGAAATTACTTTTCCATTAGGAAAATAATACAACCATTTTCCTACTCTATTTTTCCCTATCATACTCCCTTTACTTTTAAGCTTTCCTAATGAAGTATAGAAAGAAACCAAAGCTTTATCTGAAGTTTCAGAAAACTCTTTAATTATTACAGGTTGAGAAGGCGATGTAATTGAATAAAACTTAAACACTCCTACTTCTTTACCATTTTTAAACTGACCTTGATACCTTATTTCTCCATTTTTATAAAGTTTTTTCCAAACACCAGTTCTTTTACCATTCGCATCAAACTGATTTATCTTCTGAGAATAAACATTCTTGGTAAAAAATATAACACCAATAAGCAGTAATGGTAATATCCTTTTTATATTTATCATTTTGTTGTTTCTTTTACTGTTCAAATTTACATAAACCGTACCAATATGAGTCTTGAATTTACAATTTCTGTTTTAGAAAATATGAACAACCCTACAAAAGTTAATCGTAATCATGCTGCAAATATTGTATTAAACACCCCTGAATTAATAGAATACTTACTTAAAATCACTATGAATGTTGATGATAAGCTATCTATTAAAGCTTCTTGGGTATTGGAATGGATTTGTACTAACCATAGCATTGACTACTTACATCCTTATATGGATTTTTTTGTTCAAAACATTTCTAAAGTTCATTTTGATAGCGCAGTTAGACCTTGTGCTAAAATTTGTGAGCATTTAGCTGTTGCCTATACTTCTAAAAAAGAAAATGAAACTAAAATAGTATTAACCCAAGAACATATTGATTTAATTATTGAAACTGGTTTTGATTGGTTAATCACAGATCAAAAAATTGCTGTACGAGCTTACACAATGAATACGCTGTATCTTTTTGGTTTACATAAAGATTGGGTACATGCCGAATTAAAACATTTAGTCAGTACCAAAATTATACATGAAAGTAAGGGTTGTGAAGCGCGTGGCAAAAAAATTCTTGGGTTAATTACTAATAATTCATTAAGTTAGTTAGAACCTATATCCTAAGGATATTTGAACATTTGAATTCTTTAGAGAAAAAGACTCCCTAAAACTTTCATTAAACTTAGTTAACCCTAAATTATATCTTCCTTGTATAAATATATTTTTATTTATGTCATAAGAAGCGCCAAAGTTTAATCCAAAATTAAGTTTACTAAACTCCCCCAATATACTTCTTGAGCTATTTTTCTCAAAATCATACCCCCCAAACTGCTGAACTTTTTCTCCTTCAACGTATAAATCTTCGTCTACTCTAGCAGCCAATGTATATTGTAACTGAGGTCCAAACTCTAAATTAAATTTTTTAAAAATATTGTACTTTAACATTATTGGTAATTCTAAAAAGGAATACTTCTCTACTCCTTTTAAATGACCTGTCGTAAAGTCACCTGCTGACGACATTAATTGTAAGCTTTTAGTATTATTTCCTCTCAGTCTGGAATAAATCAATTCGGGTTGTAAGGAAAATTTTTCACTTAAGGGAATTTCTACAAAAAAACCAGCTTGAAAACCTACTTTACCGCCACTTATGTATCCTGGTGAAAAACCAGTAAAGCTCGTATGTTTTTGTGAAAAATTAGAAGAATTAATTCCTCCTTTTATTCCATATTTAATTTCTTGAGAAAAAATGTAGTTAACTGATAATACTGCGCATAGCAATAAAACTTTTTTCATGATTCTAAATTTTTAAATGTTATTAAATTTTCTACTGCGAAACTATTGTTGACAAACTGAAATAAGAAAAATAAAATCACAAAGTGATGTTAACAAGCACGTTAAACATTTCTAAACAAAAATTATGTTAAAAACTCATTAGGAAAGTTAAATAATTCATTCAGAAAGTTTTCAATTTATAGTCAACGCTACTATGGTACTTTAGAAGTGTATTAACCAATTAAACTAAAATATTATGACTAAAAACATTTTAAAAGTAAATGGTGTGACAACTTTAAAAAATACTGACCTAAAAAAAGTAAAAGGAGGAACTGGTCCATCTGAACCTGCTTTCCCTTATACTTGTTGGGATAATGCTGGTACTTTTCAATCTTCTTTTGATATTTCAGGTGGAGAAGTTACTTGTGTTCGTAATTCTATAAGTACTATTCCTGTTATTAGTCCAAAAACTAGGTAACGAAAACATTTAATAAAGGTTGAACTTTTCTGACATAATCTTTATAACCAAAAAGCGAGTCTAAAAAAACTCGCTTTTTAATTATAATTTATGCTTTCAGTAAAAAACTGAATCAATATCCTACAAGTTTGTAGGCTTTCTATATCCTTGGAATGGCTGCTTTAACAGCTCTATTAAATCAGAATTCTTTTTTTCATCAGGAAAAGTATCAACTCCATATACTATTTCATCTCTATCTAATTCCATATAAGTTCCTAGCAGTCGATCCCATATAGAAAATATATTCCCATAATTACTATCTGTATAAGGTAATAAATTATGGTGGTGAACTTTATGCATATCTGGCGATACTAGTATGTAGCTTAAAAATTTATCTAATTTTCTAGGCATTTTTATATTAGCATGTGTTAATTGAGTAAATATAACAGACATAGATTGATACATCATAATAATTGCTATAGGTGCTCCAATAACAAATACGCCTAGTAATGTAAATATAAAGCGAATTACACTCTCAATTGGATGATGTCTATTTGCAGTCGTAGTATCTACTTTATGATCTGAATGATGCACTAAATGAACCATCCACAATGGTTTTACTTTATGTTCTACCAAATGCGCTAAATAAGCGCCAAAAAAATCTAAAAACAATACTCCTAAAATTACATATAACCACAATGGCATTTCAGGCAACCAGTTTAACAGTCCAAATTTATTAGCCACTGTCCAATCTGATGTTTTTAATAAAAAAAACGCCAATACAAAATTAATTATGATAGTTGTTAATGTGAAGAATAGATTTGGAAAAGCATGTTTCCATTTGTTGTACTTAAAATTAAATAAAGGTACCGCACTCTCTAACAGCCAAAAAAAAGTAATTCCGCCAACAAGAATTAAACTTCTATGACTTGAAGGAATTGTTTCAAAATAATGTACTAAGGTTTCCAATATGAGATAATTTTCACTAAAAATACAAAATTATCGCTACTAAAAAACAAGAATATTACTACATCTCTAAAAACTAACTACTTCTATTACTAAATATACAATCTAAGCACAACGTATTGAATATTAGTAAATATTAAATTTTATTGAGGCAACCTCTTTTTTAACTCCTCAACTATTCTATAAGTTGCAGGGCATACTTCTGTGTTTTTAATAGTTAGGTTAGCTAACTGAATAAACTTTTTTCTATTAGTATGTGGATATTCAGCACATGCTTTGGGGCGAACATCGTATATAAAACAGGTATTATCACTTTCGTCTAAAAAAGCACATGGGGCTGTTTTTAGTACATGATAATCATCTTCATCAATACGTAAGTATTGCGCTACAAAATCAGCTACCTTCATTTTTAAATGTTTAGCTATACGCTCAATATCTTTATAAGTAAACATTGGACTAGTAGTTTTACAGCAATTACCACAAGTTAAGCAATCTGTACGTTCAAACTCTTCTTCATGTATTTCTTGCATTAATAAATCCAAACGCTTTGGCGTTCTTTTTTTTAACTTTTGAAAATACTTTTTGTTTTCTTGTAAAGCTTCCTTTGCTAATTTGGGAAGGTTCTGTAAATCTTTATCCATGCTGCAAAAGTACTATAATTACCATGATTATAATTATTTTCTGAATTTTGATTTTTCTATTTAATTATATAAATGCTGTTTTTTAACAATATTGATTCTAAATTATTTAACTCTTTTTTTTAACAAAACTTTATTTAATTATAATTTTTTAAATTTAACAGCGTTTTGAATGCGTAAATTTAATTTAAACCTTATCCCTTATGAGAAAATTATTCCTATTAGCAACATTATTAATTTCATTCGCTTCTTACTCACAAATAGAATTCATAGAAACTACAAGAACAGAAGTAGTTAGCCATGTAGAGTTTGTTTATTTAGAGAAAGTTGGAGAAGATTCATACAATTTTTACTACAAAAACATTAATGACCCTATAAACGAGTACGTACATTTTACTTTTAAAAATTTGAATAATGATTTTGATGCTTTACATCAAATTTTCTTAAGAGGTTTTGAGGAAAAACCAAGAGAAGCTTATAAAATCAAAGCCAATGGTGATGTAGTTTGGTTAAAGTATGAAAGACAAAGTGATGGAGAAATAAAAGTACAAATTAAACAATATGTTAGTAGAGATCCTGACGTAGTAACGCTTTCTAAGTTTATTAGCCTAGATGAAATTAACAAGTTATTCAATAAATAAAACTTGTTTTCATAAATTAGCAAAGCCTTTTAATATGCATATTAAAAGGCTTTTTTTATAATTGCTTTTATGAAAAACACTAAAAATATTACTTTTTTATCCTATTTTTTTAAAACTTTATGGTGTGTAACTGTATTGCTAACTATCTATCTTTTTGGTTGGATTACTTTATTATTTTTTTCTATTAATAGTTTAATTTCTAAAAATTATACTTTTTGGAATTTTATTCTCCCTAATATTACTACCATAGTATTAGTCTTTTTTTACAGTAAAGAACTTCTTTTAGGAAACCAACAATCATCAAAGTCTAAAAACTACAGGTCTCTTTTATTATACTTTGTTATTATTTCATTACTTATCTATATACAGTTTCCCTTAGCTCTAGAATTATTAAACCTTTTTAACTCTAGTTACTACGATTGGGTAATAATTCTCCCATTAATAATTATACTTACCCGCTATTTTGGCATACTTTTAAATAGAATTCAACAGCTTTACTAGTACTCTTTTATTTTTTTATAAATAACTATCTTACTCAACAAACTGGTATTGTTACAAAATAAACTGATAAGTACAACGTTAAGCAGGTATTCGTTTCCCCTTAAATGAACTATAACATGTTATCAAAAAAGCGTATTTTCTTTGCTTTAACCTCTATGCTTTGCTTAGCTGTTAATGCCCAAGAAACACAAAAAGCTCAAGTATGTTTATCTCCGGACAAAGCTTATGTTCGTAGTTTAGCTTTTGAAAAAAAAACAACTAACAAAAACAAGGCAAATGCATTACCTCCTACCAACACTAGGGCTTATACACAAAGTATCCATAATGCTATAGCTAGATGGGATACAGGATCTTATTATCGCTTTTCAATAGGAACCGCCGCTGGCCTTAATGATATTAGTAGAGGAAATTTACTTAGAAACAGTGACAAACACACTCGTGGTCATAGTTATGAAGAGTTAAGAAAAACAGCTTTAGCACAAGGAAATACTTTTAGTATTGGAGATACTTTTTATTTTTCTTTATATGAAACTAGCAGCGACACTACTCCATCATGGGTCTCTCCTGCTTTAAAATTTGAAGTAGAAACTTTAGGAGCTGCTACCAACAACTTAACTGTTAATATTGAAACTAACTATGGTGTAAATGGATTAGGGGGATTTACTACAGCTCAACGAGATAAAATGAAAGCCTTTTATGATTTAGTAAATCCAATTGTAAAAGAAGTATACGGACCACCAGCGAGAAATCATGAAGTACAAATTTTAAATGATGGAAATGCAGTAGGTACTAATACTTTTTACAATGGCCCTAACCAAATTAGTACAACTTATAAACTAAATAGAGACGGTGACTTAGACCAACCAAGATTAATGATCCATGAGTTAGTACACGCTTATAGAGATAATGTTGTATTAAGTAGTAATGAAGAATGGCATTATTTACCTGTACTAAGTGGATTTGAAGAAGGAATGGCAGAAGCTGTTGCTTTAATTGTAATGAATCTTTTCATAGATCGATACCCAAACTTTTTTAGCGGTGATGAATTCAAGGTATATTGGGGTCATTCTAGAGGTATGCCTTTTGATTGGGATTATGATTTTCAAAATCATGAGCAACTAACTACAACTGACTTTTTTTCAAGTGATATTGGAACAGGCGCTCATTGGGAACGCTATGGTACTTCACAAGCTGCTATGCAAAAAATGTATATTGAAGATAAAGAAGTCTTCAAAAAGTTTAACGCAGAATACTACAGAAGATTAACAACTAGTCCTAACTTAATTCCAAATAGAGATTTTATTATAAGTATTTTTAAGAAAATTTTACCCGAAGTAGAACGCACTCCCGTTGAAAAATGGATCAATGAACAAAGAATATTAGATTGTAAGGTTACTCCTGGAAATAAAGTACATATGCTTACTTTCCATTCTGTTTCACCACCTAGAATGCACGCTTTAGACAATCGTTTACACGTAATTCAAACTCAAAACTTACCATGGGGTAATGAGTGGTCTTGGGATGAAGACGACCCAACTAATCCTGACAATTCAAAAAGATGGTATATACAAACAAATAATTTAGATGGTAATCTTAGCATTTACAATTATGATAATACAATAAATCAATCAGTAGCTATTAAAAACGATAAAAGAAGTCGTTCTAAAGGAGTAGCTCCTTATTTAGGCCCTTACCAGGGACCAAATCTTTTAAGGTATAATGGAACTTTTACTGGAAATGATGGTAAAAATGATTGTACACAACCAGGTTGTGGTAAACGTCCAGAGGCCATAGAAAACCATAATTTTGTTTCAGCTTCTACTGATGATAGAAATCACTCAGATTTACCTAACAACCTTCCAGACCCTAATTCTCAAATTGTAAGCGGCTTAACTGACTTAGGACTATATAAATATGACATTAGTTTTGAAGGAGGTAAATACAAAGGAACCTATTACCGTTTACATGGTCAAGATTTAGTACAAAAAGAAGGTATTATTGGAGGTATTAAATCTAAAAATGACTCACAACTAATAAAAGGAAAACTAATTATTGAACATGAAAATTACGGAGAAGAACCAGAAGTAGCCATTAATAATGGAGCCTTTATCAGTGAACGTTCATGGACTTCTATTTTAGAAACTTCTCCTACTAGACAAGGAGGAAGAAGCGATAGAAGATACTCTACTCCAGGAAAAGTTCATGCCATATATATTAGTGAAGACTGTACGGAGCAAAAAATAGATTTTAGAAATATAACCTATGGAGATGGACTTACTGGTAGTCAATTATTTCTATTTACAGTAGAAAACTTTGAAGATATTGTGTTTACTCCTTCAGATGATGTTTCTATTTGTAAAGACGAATCTTTTACATTAAATGTAACTAATAACTTTCCTGATATTTTAGATAATGATTCAAGAATTACATATAAATGGTTAGACCCTGATAAAAATGAAATAGCTACAACTAAACAACATGAAGTAACAAATGCTCAAAAAGAACAAGAAGGTACGTATACTCTTGAAATTAAATTTTTTGGATGTACACTAACTTATGAGGTCAAAGTTTTGATTAATGCTGAAACCTTTACGGTTAAAACTCCTGAAAACCTAAGCATTTGCGAAAGTGAAACCATAGAATTAGAAGCTAATGAAATAGAGGACGCTACCTATACATGGATCGGTCCAAATGGTTACACTGCTAATACAAGACAAATCTCTATTCCCAATACTACTGTTACTATGTCTGGAGATTATATTGTTACTGTGTCTGCTAAAAACTGTCAAGGTAATAATGTTACAGGGACTAGTACTACAAAAGTAACTATCTCTCCTAGTTCCTTTATTATTAACCAAAGTCCAATAGCTATTAGTATTTGTGAAACTGAAACGCTAACATTAGACGTTGATGAAGTTACAAATGCCAATTATGAATGGACAGGTCCTAATGGATATTCTGCTAAGACAAGAGAAATTTCTATTCCTAATACAACTACTAAAATGTCTGGAGAATATATTGTTAATGTTACTGCCACTAACTGTAAAGGTGTGGAAGAAACTAAAACTAAAACTGCTACAGTTACTATTAATCCAAATTCCTTTAGTATTAACGAAACTCCTTTGCCTATTACTGTTTGTGAAAATCAAACTATTGAACTGGAAATTGATGAAGTAGAAAATGCTATTTATTCTTGGATTGGTCCTAATGGATTTACAGCGAATACTAGACAAATTTCAATCCCAAATGCCACAGCTACTATGGCTGGAGACTACACCGTTACTGTAACTGCTAAAAACTGCCAAGGAACAGATGAATCTAAAACTAGTACAATAAATGTATCCATAAACAATGATTCTTTTAGTATAAACTCTTCTCCTACTCCTATTAGTATCTGTGAAAATGAAACATTAACTCTAGAAATAAATCAAGTACCAAATGCAACTTACTCTTGGATTGGCCCCAATGGTTTTACTGCGAATACTAGACAGATTTCAATCCCAAATACCACTGTTGATATGACTGGGGATTATACCGTTACTGTAACTGCTAAAAACTGCCAAGGTACTGATGAATCAAAATCTAGTACTACTCAAGTTACTATAAATGCCAATAGTTTTATTATAAATGAAAATCCTAATCCTCTTAATGTTTGTGAAAAAACTTTAATTTCTCTAGAAATTGATGAAGTTACAGATGCCAAATACCATTGGATTGGCCCTAATAATTTTGAAGCAGACACTAGAATTGTTGAAATTCCTAATGCTAGCTTAGAAATGAGTGGAGATTATACAGTTGCGGTTACCGCTATAAACTGTTTAGGTATAGAAGAAACAAAATTAAGCACAGTAGTAGTTACTGTCAGTTTAGAAACTTTTCCTGTAAACCAAGCCCCACAACCTGTAAATGTATGCCTAGACGAAAGAATTGAATTAGAAATTGACGCTATTCCTAATGCTTCTTATTCATGGGAAGGCCCCAACAACTTTACTGCAACTACTAGAGAAGTAGCTATTCCTAATGCATCTATAGACATGACTGGTAACTATATTATTACCACTACTATTACCAATTGTCTTAACGAAGAAGTATCTCAAACCAACAGAGTACTGGTAACAGTAACAGATTGTTCTGGAACTCCAACAACAACTATTCCTTCATTTTTCACACCAAATCAAGATGGAATTAATGACACTTGGACGGTTGATAATAACCTTTTTTCATTCACAACCATAAACATATACAACCGTTTTGGTAAATTAATAAAACAACTTACTCCCGAAAATAATAGTTGGGACGGTACTTACAACGGCAGAAACATGCCTTCAAACGATTATTGGTATGTTATCAATTATGTTGATAAACCTCAAGACAAAGGACATTTTAGTTTACTGAGAAAGTAAAAATCATTATCACACTCATCTGCAAAAAAAATCAAACTTGATTTACAAAACACATTGTAAATCAAGTTTGCCTTGTATTATTTTTAATTTTTAAATTATGAAAAACTTATTAATTATTTTTTTTGCTTTATTTACATTATTGCTTTACTCACAAAAATCAATCAATATTTGCACACAAACCAAAAACATTTACAAAGAAAAAAATAACATAAAGAGAGTACCTCTCAAATCTATATCCTTTATAAATACTAAAGCGTATACACAAAGTATACATAACGCCATAGCTACATGGAATATTCCTGGTGCTTATCGTACCTATGCAATAGGAACAAAACCGGGAAAAGCAGATATAGAATACTATGGAGGTATTTCTTATTACCTTAGAAATACTCCAGGAGCTAGCTACCAAGAGCTAAAAAAATCTGCTCTTAAACAAGGGACTATTTTTAACATATCTGACACTTTCTATATATCATTATGGAATGGAGAAGGTAACGATTTAATTAGCCCTGATTGGATATCTCCTCCTTTAAAGTTTGAATGGGAAAATCTTGGTTCAAAAACCAATAAACTTGAAATTAATATAGAAACAAAATTCGGTGTAGCTAATTCTACTCCGTTCACACTTGAACAACAAAACAAAATAAAAGACTTCTTGGATAAAGTAACTCCCATTATTCTTGATGTTTATGGCCCTCCTGCTAGAAACTCATTCGTAGATATATTAAATGATGAGCATAATAATGATAAGGGCATATACTATAAAAAAACAAATACTTTAGAAATAAAATATTCCGAATCTAAGGGTGATTTTTCAAAACCTAGATTGTTAGTCCATGAAATTCTTCACGCATATCGAGACAATGTTATTTTAACCGCTAATAGTGAATGGAATCATGACGATACACTTAGTGGTTTTGAAGAAGGAATGGTAGAAAGTGCTGCAATTATAATCATGGATAAGTTTATTGAACATTATCCTACTTTTTTTTCTGACCTAGGATACAGAAAGTATTGGTCTTCTGTTCCAGGGATGGCCTTTGATTGGGACTACGACTTTCAAAACCACTCACAATTAACTACAACTGACTTCTTTTCTAGTGGTAATAGTACTGGAGCAGCTTTTGAAAGATATGGTACAGCCCAAACCTGTATGCAAAAAATGTATATTGAAAACTCAAATGTTTTTAAAGATTTTAATCAAGAATACTACAATAGGTTAAATTCTAATCATGATTTAAGCCCAACTAAAGAATTAATAGTATCTATATTTGAAAAAATTCTTCCTAAAGTAGAGCAAACTCCTATAAAAAAATGGATAAATGAACAGCATATACTTGACTGTAAAGTTACACCTGGTAATAAAGTTCATTTATTTACCTATCACCCCAGTCCTGCTTCACCAAGAATTAGAACTCTGGATAATAGAATACACATATATCAAACTCAAGATTTACCAGGAGGGAATGAATGGACATGGATTGAAATGAACACTAGTGATAACACACCTAAATATAGATGGTTTAACCAAACCAATAACTTAGATGGGGTTTTAAACATTTACAACTACAAAAACACTATAAACCAATCAATTAACATAAAAAACAATAAAAAAAGATTAGCTGAAGGAAAAAAAGAAGGTATAGGACCTTATCAAGGCTATAATCATTACACTTACAATGGTATATACACTGCTGAAGACGGAGAAAATGATTGTACACAACCTGGTTGTGGTAAGCGTCCAGACTATACCGAAACACATAGTTTTTATTCAACCTCACATAATTCAAAAATACATCAAGATATACCTACTGATTTCCCAGACCCTAGCTCACAAATTATCACTGGATTAGAAGAATTTGGACTTTATAGATATGACATTAGTTTTGAAGAAGGTAAATTTCATGGTACTTATTATCGCCTTCATGGATTGGATTTAGTAAAAACTGATGGCATATTTGGAGGTATTAAATCTATAGATAAAACCAAACTTATAAAAGGAAAATTAATTTTCGAACATGAAAAATATGGTGAAGAAGAAGAAATAACAATCAAAAACGGTGGTTTTTTATCTAAACGAAAATGGGCTTCAGTACCAGTCACAAACCCAAACAGAAAAGGCGGAAGAAATGATACTAAAAGAACCAAACCTGGAAGAACTAGTATTATTTATATTAGCGAAGACTGTACCGAACAAAAAATAGATTTTAGAAATGTTACATATGGAGATAATTTAACTGGCTCTCATTTATTTCTATTCACAGTAGAAAACTTTGAAGATATTGTGTTTACTCCTTCAGATGATGTTTCTATTTGTAAAGACGAATCTTTTACATTAAATGTAGCTAATAACTTTCCTGATATTTTAGATAATGATTCAAGAATTACATATAAATGGTTAGACCCTGATAAAAATGAAATAGCTACAACTAAACAACATGAAGTAACAAATGCTCAAAAAGAACAAGAAGGTACGTATACTCTTGAAATTAACTTTTTTGGATGTACACTAACTTATGAGGTCAAAGTTTTGATTAATGCTGAAACCTTTACGGTTAAAACTCCTGAAAACCTAAGCATTTGCGAAAGTGAAACCATAGAATTAGAAGCTAATGAAATAGAGGACGCCACCTATACATGGATCGGTCCAAATGGTTACACTGCTAATACAAGACAAATCTCTATTCCCAATACTACTGTTACTATGTCTGGAGATTATATTGTTACTGTGTCTGCTAAAAACTGTC
The DNA here is from genome assembly GCF_964036645.1 of Tenacibaculum sp. 190524A02b. NCBI lineage: Bacteria > Pseudomonadati > Bacteroidota > Flavobacteriia > Flavobacteriales > Flavobacteriaceae > Tenacibaculum > Tenacibaculum vairaonense. The sequence continues at coordinate 1,544,105 of NZ_OZ038525.1, forward strand.
AAGGTAATAATGTTACAGGGACTAGTACTACAAAAGTAACTATCTCTCCTAGTTCCTTTATTATTAACCAAAGTCCAATAGCTATTAGTATTTGTGAAACTAAAACGCTAACATTAGACGTTGATGAAGTTACAAATGCCAATTATGAATGGACAGGTCCTAATGGGTATTCTGCTAACACAAGAGAAATTTCTATTCCTAATACAACTACTAAAATGTCTGGAGAATATGTTGTTAATGTTACTGCCACTAACTGTAAAGGTGTGGAAGAAACTAAAACTAAAACTGCTACAGTTACTATTAATCCAAATTCCTTTAGTATTAACGAAACTCCTTTGCCTATTACTGTTTGTGAAAATCAAACTATTGAACTGGAAATTGATGAAGTAGAAAATGCTATTTATTCTTGGATTGGTCCTAATGGATTTACAGCGAATACTAGACAAATTTCAATCCCAAATGCCACAGCTACTATGGCTGGAGACTACACCGTTACTGTAACTGCTAAAAACTGCCAAGGAACAGATGAATCTAAAACTAGTACAATAAATGTATCCATAAACAATGATTCTTTTAGTATAAACTCTTCTCCTACTCCTATTAGTATCTGTGAAAATGAAACATTAGCTCTAGAAATAAATCAAGTACCAAATGCAACTTACTCTTGGATTTGCCCAATGGTTTTACTGCGAATACTAGACAGATTTCAATCCCAAATACCACTGTTGATATGACTGGGGATTATACCGTTACTGTAACTGCTAAAAACTGCCAAGGTACTGATGAATCAAAATCTAGTACTACTCAAGTTACTATAAATGCCAATAGTTTTATTATAAATGAAAATCCTAATCCTCTTAATGTTTGTGAAAAAACTTTAATTTCTCTAGAAATTGATGAAGTTACAGATGCCAAATACCATTGGATTGGCCCTAATAATTTTGAAGCAGACACTAGAATTGTTGAAATTCCTAATGCTAGCTTAGAAATGAGTGGAGATTATACAGTTGCGGTTACCGCTATAAACTGTTTAGGTATAGAAGAAACAAAATTAAGCACAGTAGTAGTTACTGTCAGTTTAGAAACTTTTCCTGTAAACCAAGCCCCACAACCTGTAAATGTATGCCTCGACGAAAGAATTGAATTAGAAATTGACGCTATTCCTAATGCTTCTTATTCATGGGAAGGCCCCAACAACTTTACTGCAACTACTAGAGAAGTAGCTATTCCTAATGCATCCATAGACATGACTGGTAACTATATTATTACCACTACTATTACCAATTGTCTTAACGAAGAAGTATCTCAAACCAACAGAGTACTGGTAACAGTAACAGATTGTTCTGGAACTCCAACAACAACTATTCCTTCATTTTTCACACCAAATCAAGATGGAATTAATGACACTTGGACGGTTGATAATAACCTTTTTTCATTCACAACCATAAACATATACAACCGTTTTGGTAAATTAATAAAACAACTTACTCCCGAAAATAATAGTTGGGACGGTACTTACAACGGCAGAAACATGCCTTCAAACGATTATTGGTATGTTATCAATTATGTTGATAAACCTCAAGACAAAGGACATTTTAGTTTATTAAGAAAGTAAACTTAAAATTCTACCTTTATAACAAAGCCTGATTACCTATTGAAAATCAGGCTTTATTTAGTTAAACACCAACTCTTTCTTCTATATAAGTATTATTTAAAAAAAGCCTATTAAATTGTTAAAAGCTCTTTAAATATCATACAAATAAATTATGTAATTTTGCACATTAATTTTAAGTAACTAATGAGCATACAAACCTTAATTGAAACCAAAGTAAAAGAAGGATTTTTAACCTTGTATGATGTAGAAATTCCATCAGTAGAATTTCAAGCAACCCGTAAAGATTTTGAAGGCGACGTAACAGTTGTTGTTTTCCCTTTACTGCGGTACAAGAAAGGAAATCCTGTACAAATTGGAGAAGATTTAGGTAAATATATTGTAGAAAACGTAGAAGAAATTACAAATTATAATGTAGTTAAAGGTTTTTTAAACTTAGTAGTAAGTGATCTTTTTTACTTAAACTTTTTCAGTCAAATTAATAGTAATAGTACCTACGGTTATGCTAAACAAAATAGCGCTGATGCCCGTATGGTAGAATATTCTTCACCAAATACGAATAAACCTTTGCATTTAGGGCATGTTAGAAATGTTTTGCTAGGCTATTCGGTTGCTGAAATTTTAAAAGCTGCAGGACATAAGGTATACAAAACTCAAATTATTAATGATAGAGGTATTCATATTTGTAAATCAATGTTAGCTTGGCAACGCTTTGGTAATGGAGAAACTCCTGAATCAACAGGTTTAAAAGGTGATAAATTAGTAGGAAACTACTATGTTAAGTTTGATAAAGAATACAAAAAGGAAATTGAAGTTATAGTAGCAACTGGTGTTAGTGAAGATGATGCTAAAAAACAAGCTCCTTTATTCTTAGAAGCCCAAGAAATGCTTCGTAAATGGGAAGCAGGTGACAAAGAAGTTGTTGCTCTATGGGAAATGATGAATGGATGGGTTTATAAAGGTTTTGACGTAACTTATGAAAATATTGGTGTTAATTTTGACAAACTATACTATGAAAGCAACACCTATTTGTTAGGAAAAGACATTATTGAAGAAGGTTTAAAGAATAATGTGTTCTTTAAAAAGGAAGATGGTTCTGTTTGGTGTGATTTAACAGAAGATGGTTTAGATGAAAAGTTAGTACTTCGTTCTGATGGTACTGCTGTTTATATGACACAAGATATAGGTACGGCTATCCAGCGTGCAAAAGATTTTACGGATTTAAACGGTATGGTATATACTGTAGGAAATGAACAAGACTATCATTTTAAAGTTTTATTCTTAATCCTAAAAAAGTTAGGATACAATTGGGCAGATCAATTACATCATTTAAGTTACGGAATGGTAGATTTACCATCTGGAAAAATGAAATCACGTGAAGGTACTGTAGTTGACGCAGATGATTTAATGATAGAAATGTCTGATACAGCTCGTGATATATCACAAGAATTAGGAAAATTAGAAGGGTACTCTACTGAAGAAAAAGAATCTTTATATAAAATTATTGGATTAGGAGCTTTAAAATATTTTATTTTAAAAGTAGACCCTAAAAAGAGAATTTTGTTTGATCCACAAGCTTCTGTAGATTTCCAAGGAAATACTGGTCCTTTTGTTCAATACACGTATGCAAGGATTCAATCTATTTTACGTAAAGCTGAATTTGATTATACAACTATAATTAATACTATAGCATTACACGAAAAGGAAAAGGAGCTAATTAAACAATTGGAACTTTACCCTGAAATTATACAACAAGCAGCTAAGAATTATTCTCCAGCTGTAGTAGCTAATTATACATATGATTTAGTAAAAGAGTTTAACTCGTTTTACCAAAACGTATCTATTTTAGGAGAAGAAAATCAAGATAAAAAAGTATTTAGAGTACAGTTGTCTAAAAAGGTAGCTGATACTATAAAATCCGCATTTCTTTTATTAGGAATTAACGTTCCTGAAAGAATGTAATATTAACATAAAGAATAAACAACTAAAACATGAAATACGACGTACTAGTAATAGGAAGTGGTCCTGGAGGTTATGTAACTGCCATTAGAGCATCACAATTAGGTTTTAAAACTGCCGTAGTTGAAAAAGAAAACTTAGGTGGTATTTGCTTAAACTGGGGATGTATTCCTACTAAAGCTTTATTAAAATCTGCTCAAGTATATGATTATTTAAAGCATGTAGATGAGTATGGTTTAAAAGCAGAAGCTATAGATAAAGATTTTGAAGCTGTTATTAAACGTAGTCGTGGTGTTGCTGAAGGAATGAGCAAAGGTGTTCAATTCTTGATGAAGAAAAATAAAATTGATATCATTGACGGATTTGGAAAGATTAAAACTGGAAAAAAAGTAGATGTTACAGATAAAGATGGTAAAGTAACTGAATATAGTGCTGAACATATTATCATTGCTACTGGAGCACGTTCTCGTGAGCTGCCAAACTTACCACAAGACGGTAAGAAAGTAATCGGATATCGTGAAGCTATGAGCTTACCAACACAACCTAAATCTATGATTGTTGTGGGTTCTGGTGCTATTGGTGTTGAATTTGCACATTTCTACAACTCAATGGGTACAGATGTTACTATTGTTGAGTTTATGCCAAACATTGTTCCTGTAGAAGATAAAGATGTTTCTAAACAAATGGAACGTTCTTTTAAGAAAGCCGGAATTAAAGTAATGACAAATTCTTCTGTAGAGTCTGTTGATACTTCTGGTGATGGAGTAAAAGCTACGGTTAAAACCAAAAAAGGAGAGCAAGTTTTAGAAGCTGATATTGTATTATCTGCTGTAGGAATTAAGACTAATATTGAAAACATCGGATTAGAAGATGTTGGAATTATTACAGATAGAGATAAAATTTTAGTAAACGACTGGTATCAAACAAACATTCCTGGATATTATGCAATTGGTGATGTTACACCTGGGCCAGCACTAGCACACGTTGCTTCTGCAGAAGGAATTACTTGTGTAGAAAAAATAGCTGGTGTTCATACAGAAGTTATTGACTATGGAAACATTCCTGGATGTACTTATGCTACACCAGAAATTGCCTCTGTTGGTTTAACTGAAGAAAAAGCTAAAGAGCAAGGATATGATATCAAAGTTGGTAAATTTCCTTTTTCTGCTTCTGGAAAGGCAAAAGCTGCTGGTACACCAGAAGGTTTTGTAAAAGTAATCTTTGATGCTAAATATGGTGAGTGGTTAGGTTGTCATATGATTGGAGCTGGCGTTACTGATATGATTGCTGAAGCTGTTTTAGGTAGAAAACTAGAAACAACTGGTCATGAAGTATTAAAAGCCATCCACCCTCACCCAACGATGAGTGAAGCTGTAATGGAAGCTGTTGCTGATGCTTATGATGAAGTAATACATCTATAATAGATATTATAATAAATTATAACAATTAAAAAAAGTCTGGCTAAAACTATAGTTTTAGCCAGACTTTTTCATTTATTCTCTCTTTTATATTTACTATTCTTCTTCTCAAATTTAAAAATATTAAATAAAACAATATAAACAATCTTTATTTTACGCATTTTTTAACCTTTAAACAAAAAACCAAACATATTCGTAAAAAAAACTAAATAACAATTAAAAAAAACAATACTCAGGACCAAAAACATACACTATTCACACGCAATACTATACTATATTACCTACTACTACCTAACTGTTGTTAATTTTTATACTGACTATAATATATTTATAACCTAATGAACATATTAAGATAACATTTAACAATTCAAACATGAAAACAAAATTATCTTTTGCCTATTTAATAGGTGTTTTTTTACTTTTTTCCTTTGACACATATGCACAAGGAATTAATTCTGCACCACTATCAGGTATTGAAGTTACTTCTACAGCAACCTGGAAGCCGTTCAGTATTCCTGGTTTAGAAGGTGCTGGATTTGGAGGCTGGTATTCCGGTGGGGATTTTATATTAGAAGCCAACGGTAGAAATACTGTCAAAGATCCTGTTAGTGGTAATATTCAACTTATCACTGAAAATACAGTCATCAATGCTTCAAATAATTATACAACTAATAGAGAGCCTATTAGAACAAATGATTATAAAGTATGGGATAACCAAACTGGTTTCATTGGTTTTCAAGGTGTCCATAATGGTGGAAATGTATATGGATGGTTAAAAGTAACTGTAACAAATGTCAGTGGTACAATAACACTTTCAATTACTGAGTATGCCTATAACACAACTCATGATGAACCTATAATAGCAGGTGCAACTGCACCAGCAATAACTTGGACTGGAACTACCGATAATGATTGGGCAACCGCTAGCAACTGGAGTTCTGGAAGTGTACCTTCAACTACTGATGATGTTATAATCCCAAATGGATTAACTAATTACCCTACTATTAGCTCTTCTGTAACTGTAAATTCAATAAATATAGCATCAGGGGCTTCTTTAGTAACAGGTACTTCTTCAGTAACCGGCAATGTTATTTATAATAGAAATTTAGGAACTACTAACTGGTATTTAGTTTCTTCACCTGTTAATGGTGAAACAATTGATAATTTAAAAGTTCAAAATAGTTTTGCTGCTGGTACTGGTGGAGATAGAATAGGTATTGCTCCTTATAAAAATGACGGTACGGCATGGAATTATTACACTAATAGTTCTACAGGAGCCATTACCTCTGGTCAAGGATACTCTGTAAAACTTACAGCTGTAGGTAATATCTCTTTCTCGGGAACTATTAACTCTAGCAATGTAACTTTTCCTATTACCCAATCAACTAATGATTTTAATTTAATAGGTAACCCTTACACTTCTTATGCACAGTTAGGTACTTTTGTAGCAGATAATACTTCACTTTCTGAAGCTACAATTTGGTTATGGAATCAGGCTACAAGTAGTTATGATACAAAAGTTGGAGGTATAGACGCTAATTTCCAAATAGCTCCTGGCCAAGGTTTTTTTGTTAAAGCTGGATCAAACACTAATGCTGAATTTACAACTAGTAATCAAAGTCATCAAAATGATACTTTCCAAAGAGATTCTAAAGTTGAAGTTACTTTAAATGCTGTTAGTAATAAAAAGACTAAATCTACCAAATTATATTATTTAAATGGTGTTTCTACAAGTTTTGATAATGGATATGATGGAACACTTTTCAACGGTGTTAGTAATAATTACGAAGTGTTTACCCAATTAGTAAGTGAAAATCAAGGGCAAAACCTAGCCATACAATCATTACCATTAAGTAATATGGAGACTACAATTGTTCCGGTTGGATTAATTGCTCAAGCTAATGAAACAATAGAGTTTTCGATACAAACTTCTAACTTACCTAACGCGATTGAAGTATACATAGAAGATAAAAAGACTAATACAATTACCAATATTACTAATGATAGCTATTCAGTTACTTTAAATGAAGATCTAAACAATATTGGAAGATTTTATTTACACACAACAAGTCAAAAATTAAGTTCAGATGATATCAATAACTCACTAAGTAATATCGGTATCTATAAGTCTTCTAATAACGAATTAACAATTACAGGCTTACAAAGTAAAAAATCTACTTTAAATGTATACACGGTGCTTGGTAAACAGGTTACTAAACGAGAATTTACATCTAATGGAATATCAAGAGTTTCACTTCCAGAAATAACTACAGGTTTATATATTGTTGAAATAGCCTCAGAATTAGGAAAAACTACTAAAAAAATTGTTATTGAATAATTCTAAAAACTAAAACTATCATGAAACAACAAAATAAAAGCACTAACGATATTACAAGAAAAGAAGCCTTAAAAAAAATAGGGAATTACGGTAAGTATACTGCTTTAACTGCTTTAGGAACATATATGTTACTAAACCCTAAAAAAGCACAAGCACAAAGCCCTGAAGCACCTGGTGAAGGGTTTTAATTAACTTGTAAATAAAACTGAAATTAAAAATAAGGCTATCTAGAAATTAACTTTTTAGATAGCCTTATTTATTAGTAAGCCACTATACTTATTACTTTAAATACTCGAAAGTATCAACCATTTTATATTTCGGACTCCTACTTATAAAATCTCTAAAAAATGCTGTATGACTAGCTCCCATCAATATAAATACTCTATCATCCTCTTTTAACTCTAACCTATTTAAGTTACTAAACATTCGTAAATTTCTTTGGTAATATTTTGCCGCTTCATCTGCTCCTTCAAAACTTTCATTAGTACCTACATGAGTTAACATATCAGCATTTACTGTTATCAAAAAATCTAAATAACGATCATGATTGGTTTGTTTCAATTTACCTAACAGATTCAATTCTTTTTCACTATAATTAACTTCTGGGTAATACTGTAAAGGGTTTTGATAATACTTATCATGCCATTCTGCATCAATTTCATTTTTAATCTCTCCTCCTACATTGTAATTATAACTCATTTTATGATCTATTCCATAAATTTTCTCCGTATTTGAAAGTCTTCCTAACTCATAGGCTAAAAGCTCAATTTCATCAGGGTTTTTAAATTTTATTTCAGGATTGTTTAAATACTTCTTATAAAGAGATTGTAACTTTTTATTATAAGTTGGAGGTGTTTCTACAACAATAACAGTAGGCTTAAAAACTGCCAGCATTTTAGCTATTTTATGTACTTCTTGTTGATTCTTTTTATCATGTTCATCAAATTCAGTTTTATTTTCATCTAAGGTTTTTCCCATATGAAATGTTCCAAAATTCAAAACTTGAATTTTCTTTAAATCAGTTATAGAGTTCTTTTTCTTTTCTATAGAATTCTCCGCTAAAACTACTTTCTTAGTTTGCTGTTTACATGAAGTAATTATTAAAACAAATACTATAAATAATACATATATTCTTTTCATCTTGTTATTTATTAAAATTAATACCTCAAAAGTATTTTTAAATAGGCCTATAAAAATCAAAATTCAATCAACATAGAATTTCATCTTATTAACTCTAAAAAAAGATCATATGATTTTTTTTGTTTTATAGTTTACCCTATTTATCCTAAAAAACAGAAACTATGTCCTAAAAAGAAAAATAAAACTACGTTTATGGCTACTTTTGGGTCATGAAACCGAAAAACACATTTAAATACCACCTTATATTAGGATTTATTATCATAGCAATGGATCTTTTTAGGCATTATGTTACTGGTGGACACAATACATTTGTTAAAGACTACAATGGCATAGGAATTACTTTAAAAACGACATTTTATATTACTTTTTTTAGTGTTTATTTTATTAATATTAGCATTATTTGCCCCAGGACTTTAACACAAAAAAATCTTAGTTATTTTTTTATAGGTCAAGCTTCTCTATTTTTCATTTTTGCTGGAATACGCTATTTTTTAGAAGAAATTGTAATCTATTCCATTAGTGGTTTTCATAATTATTCAGATTACAGTCGTACTTTTTGGTATTATATTTTTGACAATTCTTATTTTAGCTTAAAAGTAATTTTATTTAGTACTTTTATATACTTACTCTTCCGTTTTATTGAAAATAAAAACAAAATTCATGAATTACAATTAGAACATAAAAAAGCTGAATTGGGGGCTTTAAAGATGCAATTAGAACCTCATTTTTTATTTAATACTTTAAATGTTTTTTATTCTGAATTAGCAGAAAAACAACCAGAAACAGCAAAAGGAATTTTCAAACTATCAGAACTATTAAGATACCTTACCTATGAAGCTCAAAAAGATTTTATGCCTTTAAAGAAAGAAATTAAGTTTATTAAAGATTATATTTACTTCTATGAAAAAAGGTTTGAGAATAGTCTTTTTTTAAATTTATCTACTGAAGGGGTAATAAATGAGCAACAAATCCCGTCACTAGTTTTAATTCATTTTATTGAAAATATCTTTAAACATGGAATTATTAATGAAAAAAATAACCCTGCTAAAATTTCAATAAAAGTAAGTACAGACTTTTTAGAACTTAAAACATACAATAAAATTTCAAATGTAAAAAACTATAGTAACAAAGGTATAGGAAAAGAAAATTTAAAAAAACGATTAATGCTGCTTTTTAACAAAAACTTTACCTTTGAACATAAAGAAGTAAATAACACGTATACTGCCTATTTAAAAATACCTATTAAAAACAAGCTACTATGAGTACTTTAAGATGTTTAATTGTAGATGATGAGGCTCCAGCCATAAGATTATTAAAGTCTTATGTGCAAAAAGTACCGTTCTTAGAATTAGTTAGCACAACTACTAATCCTATTGAAGCTATTAGTATCATTGAAAAAAATGATTTAGACTTAATATTTTTAGATATACAAATGCCTACCATTACAGGTATTCAACTTTCTAAGATAGTTCAAGATAAAATTAATATTATTTTTACTACAGCCTATCCTCAATTTGCTATAGAAAGTTATGAATTAAATGCTATTGATTACCTCTTAAAACCTTTTGAATTTGAGCGTTTTTATCAGGCTGTTTTAAAAATTAAACCTAAAATAGATAGCAATCTACTAAATATTTCTAATGAATTCATTTTTATAAAAACTAATGGTAAAAATAATTTTGAAAAAGTATACATCCATGAAATTATATACATAGAAAGTTTAAAAAACTATGTATCTATTCATTTAAAAGAAAAGCAAATAATTACTTACAGTACTCTAAAACATTTTGAACATGAACTACCTGTAAAAAGTTTTATTAAAATTCATAAATCATTTATTGTTGCTATTCAACATATTTCTAAAACAGACTCTCTTTCTATTTTCCTTACAAATGGTAAAAATTTACCTATTGGTGATACTTATAAAAAAGAGTTTTTTGAAAAGATTAATAAGTTAATTTTATAAAAAGTTTTCTCAATACTTTTTCATTAGAAAGTCTCATTTTTAAATGTATCATCAAAACTGTATTATGCTTTTTAAGAGCACTTAACTTTCCTTATCAACTTACTCTTACAAACATATCCTTTTTTTATATTAAGATTTGTTTGCTCACAATATTTAAAGTTTAGCTAACTACAATTCTATGTTGTTTTTCAAAATATTTGTAGCACAAAAAGTTCATAGTTTCCTTAACGACTATTAATAGTCAATTCATTAATATTATTCATAAAATCGTTCATTATTTTATAATAAGTATTCTACAATCTTTTTAGTCTCATCACTCCTTATTAAATCATCTATTCAACATAAACCATATAAAAGCTTCATTATTTACAGTCAATAATTTAAACCTTATAACTATACCTCTTAACCAAACTTTTAGAATGGATAAATTTAACCGCACCATTCCTTTGTTAAAAAACAGAACTTTTATTAAAAAAACAACTAAAGAGAGTTATTCGCATAAAATTCATAAAAAAAACCACCATACTGCTATAAAAATACAATACAAACATAAGATAATACTATTTTAACACACTCACCTTATTTATTCTTATTTTTTTAACGTTTCTTATATATTTAACTCCACATTGAAAACAAAACATTAATACTTTAATAAAAGTTAAAACATTTATAGCTTAAATTTTTTCTTATGAAAACACAATTACCCTTGAATTATTTAATGGGGTTATTTTTACTTTTTTCTGTAAAAATTAATGCGCAAGAAATAAAATCTTGTCCATCAGACCTTTTTAATCAACTTTACTTTAAACAACACCCAGAAGCAAAAAAAGAATATATTGAATTTAATAAATATTCCAGAGAACAAGCTAAAAAGCAGTTTAAAGGAAAAGTCAATACCTCTTATGTAATACCTGTAGTTTTTCATGTATATGGAGCTACTCAACATGGTAAAACGATTACTATTAATAAAATAGAAACCGCCTTAGAGAAGCTAAACGATGATTTTCAAGGATTAAATCCTGACTTTAATAGTGTTGATCCTTTATTTGACCCTATCAAAGGTTCATTAGATATTGAGTTTAAACTTGCTAAAAAAGATCCTAATGGAAATTGCACTACTGGAGTGGTATTTTACGATGAAAAAGGAGGGTATGGAAATATTGGTAGCGCAATTGAAACTCAAATTGCTGCAGATGCCTGGGATAATTATAAATATATGAATGTATATATACAAGGATATCTACATGATGATGGTAAAGCCAATTATTCAGGAATTGCATGGTACCCTAATAGCTCTATGTCTGATAAAAATATTGCCAGAGTTGTTTACAATGGTCAATATCTACATGGTAATACAGATGATGAATTTGCTTCAAGTTTAACTCATGAGTTTGGACATTGGTTAAATTTGATTCATACATTTCAAGGAGGTTGTAATTCTGTAACAAATGACGAAGTAGATGACACACCTACTGAAAATGCTTCTACTGTAGCCTCTAATGGTTGTGCTCCTTCTAAAAACTGTAAAGACGAATTCATTAATTATGAAAATTATATGGGCTATAATGGAGCAGAATTCAAATGTTATAAGATGTTTACCCAAGGGCAAGTTACAAGAATGATAACTGCACTTAAACACCCTACTAGAAAACCTTTATGGGCAGCTCAAAACTTAATAGATACAGGTGTAAATGGAGGTAATGGAAGCTTAAGTATAAATAATGAAATATATAAAGAAAGTACTTCTAATGACGGTAGCTTTAATAAAACCAATATAATCACTATTAGTAATGGTAACTTTAGAGCTTCATCTGGAACATTAACATCTGGAGTTGATTATAATTTAACACTTCCTACAGGGTTAACTAGTAATATTGAAATTACCTCATTAACTACCGCTAATGTTACAATATCAGGAATTGCTGCTAGCCATGATGAAACTAATAATCAAGAAATTGTTATTAGTTTTGAAGACTCTGCTCTAGAAAATGGACATTCCTTATTTTGTACTTCAATTAAAGGTAGTTTAGAGTTTTATGATCCTTATGAAGTTATCTATGAGGATATTTCTGATGTTACTGCTACAACGGGAGCTACTTGGGGCCCTTTTTATTTAAGTAAATTAAAAGGCGGTGATGAAGGAAAACAATACGGCCTTTGGGTTTACCAAACTGGACATTTAAAAATTGAAACAAGAGGTAATGCTTTAGTTACAGAAACTGGTACTAGAAATATTAGTTTTTTAAATAGTGGAGACTTAATTTCTTCTACAAGTCATTTTAACACATCTGGAACAACTCCCTCAGGAGAAGATATTTTAGCTATCCGTAATAATTCTTATACAGATTGGGATGGTAAAACTGGATATTTAGGTTTTAAAGCTTTATACAGAGGAGATACAATTCATGGATGGATGAAAGCTAGTGTTTCAGCTGATGGTGAAACAGTAACTATTTATGAATATGCTTTTACAACTCAACCAGATGGAAATATTAAAGCTGGTCAACGTTTATTCAACCCTGACGACTCTCTATTAATCGTTAATAATCAAGATATTTTAGAAGAAACCTCAAATGATGGTAGTGTTAATAAAACGGTTATTATTGATATAGCTGGTCCTGCCAATTTTGCTAATAAAACGTTTATAAAAGACATAGACTTTTCTACTACTGTACCCACTGGATTTAATGTTAGTGTATCTTATATAAATAACACACAAGTTTCCTTTACTATAACTGGAACAGCTGCTAATCATGCAGTAGTTGATAATAGTTCTTTTACTATAAGCTTAAATGCTTCTGCCTTTTCTGTTGGTGGTAATAATATTTCTAATGGAACAAACACATTTAACTTTAAGTTTTTTGATCCATATGAAATAATTTATGAAAATATAGCAGACGCTACTGCTACAACTGGAGCTACTTGGGGACCTTTTTACTTGAGTAAACTTAAAGGAGGTGATGAAAATAAGCAATATGGTGCATGGGCGTATCAAACTGGACATTTAAAAATTGAAACAAGAGGTAATGCCTTAGTTACCGAAAATGGTACTAGAAATATCAGTTTTTTAAATAATGGAGACTTAATTTCTACTACCAGTAATTATAATACATCTGGAACAGCAGCCTCTGGAGAAGATATTTTAGCTATTCGTAATAATTCTTTTACAGATTGGGATGGTAAAACTGGGTATCTTGGATTTAAGGCTAAACACAACGGGTTTGATATTCATGGATGGATGAAAGCCAGTGTTTCTTCAGACGGTGAAACCTTAACAGTCTATGAATATGCCTTTACTACAGAACCAAATGGTGATATTAAGGCTGGACAAACTTTAATTGACGACACTGCTTCTCAATTTCTTTTTGACAACAAAGATATTAATGAAGATGAAGTTAATGATGGAACTATTAATACAACCATTTTAGTAGACTTATCAGGTTCAGCAGAATTTACAAATAAAACTTTTGTAAAAGATACCGACTTTACTACTAACATTCCTAACAACCTTACAGTTACTATAACATATATAAATAGTAAGAAAGTTAGTATTAATGTTAGTGGAATAGCTACTAGTCATACTACAGCTAATAATACTTCTTACTCTATCACTTTTAATAGTAATGCTTTTGATAGTGGTTTTAATGGAATTACAAATACTAGCAATAACTTTAACTTTAATTTTATTGATCCTTATGAAATAATCCATCATGATATTACAGACGCTGTAGCAACTACTGGTGCTACTTGGGGGCCATTTTATTTATCTAAATTACAAAACGGAGATGGAGGCAAACAATATGGTGCTTGGGTTTATCAAACAGGAAACTTAAAAATTGAAACTAGAAGTAATCAATTAGTGACTGAATCTGGAACAAAAAATATTACATTAATTAACGCAGATGAAATTATCTCAAGTGCTAGTAACTTTACCTCTCCTGGAACTGCTGCATCTGGAGAAGACTTATTAACTATGAGAACTCCAACCTATACAAATTGGGATGGTAAAACTGGATATGTAGGATTTAAGGCTAAACACAATAATAAAGATGTTCATGGGTGGATGAAAGCTAGTGTTTCTGCTAATGGTGAAACATTAACAATATATGAGTATGCATTTTATACTAGACCTAATGGAACGATAAAAGCTGGACAAACTGTATTGGATATTACAACTCCTGAAATACTTTTTACCACTAATGATGTAAATGAATTGGACACCAATGATGGTAGTATAAATACTTCAATAAACCTTGATATAATTGGACCTGCAGAATTTACTGATAAAAACTTTGTAAAGGACGTTGATTTTACTACTACAATTCCTGGTAATTTTACTGTTAGCCTTACCTATGTTAATGCTCATAAGGTAACGCTAAATATTAGTGGTTCAGCTACCAATCATACATCGACTGATAACGCTTCCTATACTATAACTTTAAACTCTTCAGCATTTAATAGTGGTTTTGATGCTATAAATAATGTAAATACTCTTAATTTTAAGTTTACTGATACTATTTATGAAATTATCACTGGAACCTTATCAGGTATAGAAACTACATCTACTGCTGTTTGGAAGTCTTTTAAAATTCCTGAATTAGATTCTGATAATAGAGGTACAGATTTTGGCGCATGGTACTCTGGAGGAATGAGACTTGAAAACTATAATAAAAAAATAGTTACAACAGATACAAATACAATTAAATTAATCCCTGCAAATACCATAATAAATGATTCAAGTAATTTTACAGATACTGCTAGACCATTTATAAGAAATAGTAGTTATACAGAGTGGGATGGAAAAACTGGGTACATTGGTTTTCAATCTACCTATAATGGTGAAATCGTTAATGGATGGTTAAAAGCTAGTATTTCTGCTGATGGTGGAACTTTTACTATTACTGAATATGCCTTCTATACTAGACCAAACGGAGCGATTAGAGCAGGTGCCAAAGCTTTACCTATAACTTGGACTGGTGATACTAATAATGATTGGAATACCGCTAGCAACTGGAGTACTAGTACTATCCCTACCAGTATAGATAATGTTATTATTCCAAGTGGATTAACAAATTATCCAGAAATAAATAGTGCTGTAACTATTAACACATTGGAGTTAGCGTCTGGAACTTCTTTAATTGCTAATACTTCTGTATCTGGAAATGTTACGTATACTAGAAATTTACCTACTAATAACTGGTATTTAGTATCGTCACCTGTAAATGGAGAATCAATTGAAAATTTAAGAACTCAGAATAACTTTGCGCAAAGTAGTTCTAGTGATAGAATTGGTATTGCCCAATATAAGAATGATGGTACTAAATGGAATTATTACACTGAATCTTCTACAGGTTCAATAAATTCAGGTCAAGGGTATTCTGTAAAGCTAAATTCTGCGGAAAGTTTAACTTTCACAGGAACTTTAAATACTGGAAATATTACTTATCCTATTACTCAAGGTACTAATAGTTTTAATTTAGTAGGAAATCCTTTCTCCGCATTTATGCAATTAGGTACATTCATGACTAATAACTCTTCTGGATCAATATTATCAGAAGCTTCTATTTGGTTATGGAATCAAGCAACAGGTAATTACGAGTTAAAACTAGGAGGATTAGATGCAAACTTCCAAATCTCTCCTGGTCAAGCATTTTTTATTAAAGCTGGATCTAATACTAATATTACTTTTAACTCAAGTAACCAAAGTCATCAAAATGATACATTTCAGAAGGTTTCTAGAGCTGAAATCGTATTAACAGCTAAAGATAATGATGATATTAAATCTACAAAACTATACTACTTGGATGGGGTTACTACAAGTTTTGATAATGGTTTTGATGGAACTTTGTTCAATGGTATTAGCAGCAATTACGAAATTTTCACTCAATTAGTAACTAATAACAATGGTAAAAACTTAGCTATACAATCATTACCTTTAAATGATATAGAGACTATAGTTGTTCCTATTGGTTTAAATGCTAAAGCTAATAAAACAATAGAATTCTCTGCGCAAGCTTCAAATTTACCGAATAATATTGAAGTTTACTTAGAAGATAAATTAACAAATACTATCACTAAGATTACTCACAACAATTATACAGTTACCTTAAATAAAAGCTTAAATAATATAGGTAGATTCTATCTTCATACAACAAGTCAAAAATTAAGTTCTGATGATTATAATGAGGCTTTAAATAGTATAGGCATTTACAAATCTTCAAACAATAAACTAACTATTAACGGATTATACTCTAATAACTCAATACTTACTATTTATAATATACTTGGTAAGGAAATTAGTAAAAATGAGTTTAGTTCAAATGGTCAATCTAAAATAACTTTACCACAAGTTTCTGCTGGAATTTATCTAATTGAAATTTCTTCTGAACATGGAAAAATTAATAAAAAAATTATTATTGAATAAATAAACACCTACTACAATGAAAGAACAAAATAATATAACAAGAAAAGAGGCCTTAAAAAAAATAGGAGATTATGGTAAATATTCTGCCTTAACTGCATTAGGTACTTATTTGTTATTGAATCCTAAAAAGGCACAAGCCCAAAGTCCTAACCCTGAAGATCCAGGTGATGGATTTGAATAATAATTAAAATAAAAAAGGTTAATATTAAGTTTAATATTAACCTTTTTTATTTAACAATAAGTTACAAAATACAATTTACACTTAATTAAATACTTTATTATCAAATACCCTATGTTTTTTAATAAAAAAACAGTTAAAAACATATATTTATAACCAAATAGTAAACAATTCCCTTGTTTATTATAATTCTCTTAAATATTAAACTGTTTAAAATAAGCATTCATGAAGAAAATTTTACCCTATGTATTTTTGATATGTATATCTGTACTCATAACTCAAAAGATGTATAGTCAAAAAGAAAAAGCTTGTCAAGCTCACATATATAATGAGCTATTTTTTAAAGATAATCCCCTTGCTAGAAATGAATATATTAATTTCAACAAAAAGCAAAATAATTTAAGCCTACAACAAAAACTTAACAATAATAAAGCTACTTATATAATTCCTGTTGTTTTTCATGTATACGGAAAAATGCAAAACGGAAAAACCGTTACTGTTCAAAAAATAGAAAAAGCTTTAGAAAAGCTTAATGAAGATTTTCAAGGAAAAAACGATGATTTTAATGATGTTGATCCATTATTTTCTCCTATAAAAAGTTCATTAAATATTGAATTTAGATTGGCTAAAAAAGATCCTAACGGTAAATGTACATCTGGTGTTGTTTTTTACAATGAAAAATTTGGTTATGGTAATACAGATAGTGCTACGGAAAATCAAATATCTGCTGATTCATGGAATAACTATAAGTATATGAATGTGTATATTCAAGGTGACCTTCATAATAACGGCGTAAAAAACAATTCAGGAATTGCCTGGTATCCAAGCACATTGATGTCTAATGCAGGAACTGCAAGAGTTGTATACAATGGTCAATACTTATATGATAATACCGATAGTGAATTTGCTTCTAGTTTAACTCATGAGTTTGGACATTGGCTTAATTTAATTCACACATTTGAAGGAGGTTGCAATTCTGCTACTAATGATGGAGTGAGTGATACACCTGCTGAAAACTCTGCAAGTCTTGATGCCAATGGATGTAGCCCTTCAAAAAACTGTAAAGGAGAATATATTAATTATGAAAATTATATGGGATACAATGGAGCTAAATTTAAATGCTACAAAATGTTTACCCAAGGACAAGTTAACAGGATGGTAACTGCTTTAGGTCATCCAGCTAGAAGACCTCTTTGGAGTGCCCAGAACTTGATTGATACTGGTGTTGATGATTCTGTAGCCAGTTTAAGTATAAATGATAATCTATTTAAAGAGGAATTAAGTAATAATGGTAGTGTTAACACCCAAAATACTATTACTATTAAAAATGCTAGCTTTAAGACTTCTTCTGGTACTTTAACATTAGGAGTAGACTATAATTTAAATCTTCCTTCTGGTTTAAGTAGTTCTATTGAAATAACCTCTTCAACTACTGCTGATATTACTATTTCTGGAACGACATCTAACCATAATGAATCTAACAATCAAGATATAACAATAAGCTTTAATGATTCTGCTTTTGAAAATAACAACGGTTTAATTTGTACGTCAATTTTAGGAAAATTAGAGTTTTATAATCCTTATGAAGTAATATATGAAAATATAGCTGATGCCTCAGCTGGTCCAACGCAATCATGGAATAAATTCTACTTATCAAAAATTGATGGAGATAATGCTTATGGTACTTGGGTTTATCAATCTGGTCATTTAAAAATTGAAACTTATAAGAAAATGTTGGTGTCTGAACCTAATAGCAGAAATATAACCTTGCTTCAAAATAACGAATTAATTTCTTCTTCAAGTAACTTTGCTTTACCTGGTAGTGATCCTTCTGCTTCTGATTTATTAGCTATACGAAATAATAGTTATAAAAATTGGGATGGGAAAACAGGCTACATAGGTTTCAAAGCTACTCATAAGGGAAATATTGTACATGGATGGATAAGAGCCAGCGTTTCTAGTGATGGTAAAACTGTTACAGTCTATGACTATGCTTTTTCAACTGAACCTAACGGTTCAATACGTGCAGGTTCAACAACAATTCCATTAAGTTCAGAGGATTTTAAAGATATTTTGAGTAGTATCAACGTTTACAAATCATCTTATAATAAACTAACAATTAACGGATTGAACTCTAAAAACTCAATATTACAGATATACAATTTATTAGGTAAAGAAATAAATAAACAAAAATTTACCTCAAATGGTTTTACCAATTTAGAAATACCCGAAATCTCTACAGGTATTTATTTAATAGTAATCAAATCTGAATTAGGTAGAATTAGTAAAAAAATAATTATTGAGTAATCTTTATTAATTAATCTATAAAAAAACTCAGAGAGGCAATTCTCTGAGTTTTTGTTTTACTTAATTTTATTAATATAAATACCCCATTTTACCTTTTTGGTAATCTCTCAAAGCTTCCATTATTTCTGTTTGTGTATTCATTACATATGGTCCCCATGAAGCTACTTTTTCATTTATTGGCTCTCCTGATAAGATTAATAGAGTACTTTCACTTCTTGCATCTAATTTAATATAATCTCCTTCTTCTTTAAAAGTAATCATCTGCACAGCTCCTTTTTTCAATAAAACTTCATCATTTATCAAAGCCTCTCCATTTAGCAAATAAACTAATAATTTGTGACCTTCTGGAATTTCTACCTTAATACTACCTTTTTCTTTAGCTTCTAGGGTAAATACATTTACTGATGTTTGCGTCTTAATTAACCCTTCTTTATCTTGTTGTTTTCCTGCTACTACTTTTAATTTAATTGTACAATCTTCATTTTCTATTACAGGTATATCTTCGCTCTTTATATGTTGATAATTTGCTGGCATCATTTTCTTATTTGCTGGTAAGTTTAACCATAACTGAATACCTTCTAACTCTCCTCCTCTTTCAACAAATTCTTTAGATGGCCCTTCAGCATGAACAATTCCTCTTCCTGCTGTTGTCCATTGAACATCTCCAGCTTTTACTAACATTTCATTTCCCAAAGAATCTCTATGCAATTGCTCACCTTTAAATAATAGTGTTATTGGTTCAAATCCACGGTGAGGATGTGGTCCTAAATCAAAAGGATTATTAAAAGCGTTAATAGCATAAGGCCCATAATGATGTAATAACAAAAAAGGATCTACCATATCTATACCTTGAGTAGGTAAAGGTTGTCTTAATCTTACTGGTCCCATATTAACTAGTGGACTTCCTACTTTTTCTTCTATTTTTTTTAATTGTTTCATAATTCTTAATTTATTATTTTCCATGGAAAATATTTTTTCAAAAAAAAACAACTATACACTCTTTTAAGTATTGAGTGTATGGTTATCTACCTTAATTTGTCTAATAAATTACTTAAGGTTATTGCTTCTTCATCTGATAGGTTTTCTAATAAATCAAAGTTTAATGATTTATCTATTACCTCTAAAAGTTCAAGTCCTTTCTCCTTTATATTAATATATACTACTCTTCTATCAGAATTACTTCGAATTCTTTCAATAAGTTGTTTATCGCATAGCTTATCCATCAAACGCGTCGCATTTGGAGCTCGTTCAATCATTCTATCTTTTATAAGCTGTACTTTAATAGGTTCACCAGCTCCTCTTAAAATTCTTAAAATATTGAACTGCTGAGGTGAAATACCATAAGGTTTAAATAATTCATTCTCCTTACTATTCAGCCAATTGGCTGTATATTTTATATTAATAAATGCTTTCACTTTATTATTTGGAAATTTTGACGCTATATCCTTAGAAATATCACCCATTATATTTGTTTTTCTTTTACAAAATTAAAAAAAAAGATAATTAAATACCAAGGTAAATAATTACACCTCACAGTTCTATTTTTTATAATCAAATTACTTCTTCAAATTGCTTTACTACGACCTCTAAATCACTTTTTAATTCTTGATTTACAATCTTATTTTCTATAAAGTTTTGTCCAAAAGAAGGCAAAGAGAAACTAGAAATAATATTTCCTCCCATATATGGAAAACCTGCTTTAGCTATACCTAGTACTGATGCTCCTCCTCTACCTCCTGGTGAAGTTGCCATTAATAACATTGGTATGTTATTCCATAATTTTTGTTGGATTCTTGACATCCAATCGTAAACATTTTTAAAAGCTGCGGTAAAGTTTCCATTATGTTCAGCTAAAGAAAGTATGATTCCATCAGAAGTATGAATAGTTTCTAAAAGTTTTTTAGCAATCTCTGGAATCCCTTTTTCACTTTCTTCATCAACACTATAAATTGGCATTAAGTAATCGTTTAAATCAAGTATTTTTAACTCTGCTTCTTTAGTCAATAAACCTGCTGTATAAGTTGCTAATTGTTTATTAATTGAATTTTTACTATTACTACCTGCTAATACAATAATTTTCTTCATGATTTTACACTATTTTTTTTCTAAATATATAAGATGTTATTAATAATACCATTGCTCCTATCGAGCCACCTTGTCCTCCATCAGCAATCATTACATGTGCAAAAAATGCTAAAATTATAGCAAAAAAGAAGCCTGCGTATGCCCATTCTTTTATTATTTCATTTTTTACAAACCAAATTGCTATTAAACCTAATATTTTTGCTACCCCATAAGGGTAAATTATGTATGTTGGATACCCAAAAATTTCATACATTTTGGCTATTTCTGCATGATTAAAAAAATACATTCCAGCAGAAAACAGCATTAAAGCTGATAACAAACCTGTAGCTATGTAAAAAATTATTTTGTTTTTATTCATGGTTATGGTTAATTAAAATTATTATTAACAAAGATAATAAAAAATTACTATCCATGGAATATATTATCTAGGTAAATATGTTGTTTTTTTATTAACAAAAAAGCAATCACTCAAAAATAAGTGATTGCTTGTTATATAAATAAATAATGGTTTTAAGTTTTCTTACTTATTCTTTATACACTCCCATAGCAGCATATTTATCCATTCTTCTAGACACTAATTCGGTTTCTTCTAAATCTTTTAACTCATTAAATGCTGCTAAAATTTGATTTTTCACTGCTTCAAAAGTCCCTTCTCTATCAGAATGTGCACCTCCAGCTGGCTCTTTAATGATATCATCAACAATTTTAAGTTTCATCCCATCACTAGCCGTTAACTTTAAAGCTTCAGCTGCTTGTTCTTTTTGCTCCCAACTTCTCCACAATATAGAAGAACAATTTTCAGGTGATATTACAGAGTACCATGAGTTTTCTAGCATATAAACTCTATCTCCTACTCCAATACCTAAAGCTCCTCCAGAAGCTCCTTCTCCTATAATAATAGATACAATTGGAGTTTTTAAACGAGACATTTCAAAAATATTACGTGCTATTGCTTCTCCTTGCCCTCTTTCTTCCGCTTCTAAACCAGGGTAAGCACCAGGAGTATCAACAAAAGTAACTACTGGAATACCAAACTTTTCAGCCATACGCATTAAACGCAATGCTTTACGGTATCCTTCAGGATTAGCCATTCCAAAATTTCTATATTGGCGTGTTTTAGTATTGTATCCCTTTTGGTGTCCAATAACCATGAATGATTGTTCACCTATTTTTCCTAAACCACCTACAATTGCTTTATCATCTTTAACACTTCTATCACCATGTAATTCCATAAAAGTATCGCCACAAAGCGCTTTTATATAATCCAGTGTATAAGGCCTATTGGGATGACGAGATAATTGTACTCTTTGCCAAGCTGTAAGGTTTTTATAAATATCTTTTTTTGCTTTTTCTAGCTTTTTTTCAATCTTCTTACATGTTTCGGTTACATCAACATCACTCTCTTTTCCTATGTCGTAACATTTTGCCAATTGATCTTTTAATTCTTTAATCGGCATTTCAAAATCTAAATATTCCATAGTGTATAGTTTGATTCCCTGCTAAAATTAATTAGTTATTTGTAAAGGCAAACATACTAAAAATTTATACAGATATTTAATTACTCTTATTTTTTTACTTCTTTTTTGTTTCTCTTATAACCTTAGAAAAAAGATTGTTTTTAAGTAAGCCATTTAACAAAACTACTAATAATACTATTACTGCTCCAAAATAAAACTCGGTATTCATCTGTTCTTTTTCGCCAAAAATTAACAGTGCTAAAATTATTGCATAAACCGGTTCAAGGTTAATTGTTAGCATCACAGTATAAGGTGTTACGTATTTCATTACTCTTACGGATGCTATAAACGCATAAGCTGTACAAATACTACTTAAAATGACTAAATAAACCCAATTTGAGATTGAAACTTGAAAAAAGCTTACTGAAATTTGGTTTGTTATGAGTAAGAATATAGTGATACTGGCTACTCCAAAAAATAACTGATAAAATGATATTACATCTGCATCATGTTCCTTTACAAAAAGTCCATTTAAAACTGAAAAAAGTGCAGATAAAAATGCTGAGATTAGCGCATAAATAATACCTAAAGTATACTGACTCTCAAAGTTAAATATAATATAGAGTCCTATGATTACTAATAGACCTAAAAAAATTTCAATTATTTTAATTTTTCTTTTAAAGAAAATAGGTTCTAATAAGGAAGTAAAAAAAGCACCTGTACTCATAGTTACTAATGCTACAGATACATTTGATACTTTTATTGCTTTGAAAAAAGTAATCCAGTGTACAGCTATTACAATACCTGAAATACAAAATTTTATTATTGCTTTTTTACCTACTTTAATTTTTTTCTTTTTTATTAAAAAATAGCAGGCTATAAAAATTACCGCTAATAACATACGATACCATACTAAAGGAATAGCATCAATTGTGATTAAAGCACCTAAGATTGCAGTAAACCCCCAAATAAAAACTATAAAGTGTAGTAATAGGTAATTTTTAAGTTTATTTCCTTGCATTTATATATAAATATACGGCAAATAAGCCAAACATAATATTTGGCATCCAAACATTTAAAATAGAATTTGCACCAGCAACAGCCCCTAAAACTTCTCCAATTTTCATAAAGAATACATATATAAACATTGCTGCTAACCCTAAAGCCAAATTGAGTCCTAATCCACCTCTTTTTTTCTTATGCGCCAAAGCAACGGCTATTAAAGTTAAAATATAAGATGCAATAGGCAAACTTGTTCTTTTATATAACTCAACATAATAAGCATTCAAATTTTTTATCCCTCTCTTTTTAGAAATAGCTATAAAATCTTTTAGTTCTCCTGATCTCATTTCTTGAGCAACAATAGATTTATAATTGAAGTCTTGAGGAGTAAAGGCAAAAATGGTATCTAACGAATTACCTGTAAATATGCTATCTCTATTTTTGAATACTTTTCTTTCTTTCCAATTATATAATTTAAAAGTACTGTCTTTTTCATTCCAGTTTATATTATCAGCAATTAACTTATATTTTAAGTGAATACCATTGTAAGTTTCTGTTGAAAAGTTATATCCTGAATTTCTTTGAAGATTAAAATTTTGAATAAAAACATACGTACTATCATTTAGTTGTAAACTAAAATCTTTTACAGAATTATCTTCATATCGATGATGAGAAAGATATTTTTTTTCAAAAGTTCTTCTTATTTTACTACTAGATGGTACAAAGAAATGGTTCATTAGCAAAGCTACTATCGTAATTATGGTAGCGCCTACAAAATATGGATAAAGAAAACGTGTAAATGATATTTGTGAACTGTTAATAGCTACAATTTCTGTATTATTGGCTAATTTAGAAGTAAATAGTATTACAGCAATAAATAAGCCTAAGGGCATAAAGGTATTAACGTAATAAATTATAAAGTTTACATAATAATCATTAACTACTTCCCAAAAAGTTAAGGATTCATGCCTTAAAAACCTATCTATCTTTTCAGCTATATCAATAGCCACAGCTATAGGAATAAGTATAAGTAGCGTAAATAAGAATGTTACTAAATAGCGTTTTAATATGTATCTATCTATTAATTTCAAATTATAAACGCTTATTCATTTGTTTTACCATTTTATCTTTCCATTCTGCAAAATCACCTGCTAAGATGTGCTTTCTTGCTTCACGCACTAACCATAAGTAGAATCCTAGATTATGAATAGAAGCTATTTGTTTACCTAGCATTTCTCTAGCAGCAAATAAATGTCTTAAGTAAGCTTTAGAATATAGTGTATCTACATAAGTTATTCCCATTTCATCTATTGGTGAAAAATCATTTTCCCATTTCTTATTTTTAATATTTATGGTTCCATGAGCGGTAAATAACATACCATTTCTTGCATTCCTAGTAGGCATAACACAGTCAAACATGTCAACACCTAACGCTATATTTTCTAATATATTTATAGGTGTTCCAACTCCCATTAAATATCGAGGCTTATCTTCAGGTAAAATACTACAAACAACATCAGTCATTGCATACATTTCTTCTGCTGGTTCTCCTACTGATAATCCTCCAATAGCATTACCCTCTGCTTCTACTGAAGCTATAAATTCAGCAGATTGTTTACGTAAATCTGTATACGTACTTCCTTGAACTATTGGAAATAATGTTTGGTTATATCCGTATTTAGTTGGCACTTTTTCAAGATGGTTAATACATCTTTTTAACCAACGATGCGTCATATGCATGGATTGTTTTGCATAACCATAATCACAAGGATATGGAGTACACTCATCAAAAGCCATGATAATATCAGCTCCAATAGACCTTTGTATTTCCATTACATTTTCTGGTGTAAAAAAATGTGTTGACCCATCTATATGGCTCTTAAATTTAACTCCTTCTTCATTAATCTTCCTTCTTCCTGACAAAGAGTAAACTTGATATCCACCACTGTCTGTTAGTATATTTCTATCCCAATTCATAAACTTATGCAAACCTCCAGCTTGCTCTAAAATTTGTGTTTGTGGACGTAAATATAAATGATAGGTATTCCCTAAAATTATATCAGGATTAATTTCGTTTTTTAACTCAGATTGATGCACTCCTTTCACGGTAGCTACCGTTCCAACAGGCATAAATATTGGGGTTTCTATAGTACCATGATCAGTAGTTATCACTCCTGCTCTGGCCTTACTTTTAGAATCTGTAATTTTTAAATCAAACTGCATAGTTGGCAAAGATACATATGTAAGTTAAATCTTTTAGGATAGAAAGTTAAAAGTTTCTTATAGTTATTTTATAAAAAATAAAAATTATTTCCTTTTTCTACCAAATCTAGATTTTAAGTTTCCTTTATTATTTTTAGTCTTTAACTCTTTCTTTTTATCATTTAAATTAGAAGCTTCTTCAGTTTTTGATGAAAAGCTTACCAATTTATTTATAGTTGTAATTTCGTCTGAAGTTAACTCTCTCCATTCTCCTACTTTTAGTTTTTTCAAGGAAACATTCATTATTCTAGTTCTCTTGAGTTTTGTTACTTCAAAACCTAAATATTCACACATACGTCTAATTTGACGGTTTAACCCTTGAACTAAAACTATTTTAAAAGTAGTATTGTTTATTTTTTCAACTTTACACTTTTTAGTAACTGTTCCTAAAATAGGAATACCATTACTCATTCTGGTTATAAATCTTTCATTAATAGGTTTGTCTACAGTAACTATATATTCTTTTTCATGATTATTTCCTGCTCTTAGAATTTTATTTACTATATCTCCATCATTTGTTAAAAAAATAAGTCCTTCAGAAGGTTTATCTAATCTACCTATTGGAAATAAACGTTCAGAATGACCTACAAATTTTACAATGTTTTTTCTTTCTTTACTATCAGTAGTACAAACAATTCCTATGGGTTTATTTAAAGCTATGTATAATGTTTTTGGTTTATTTTTTAAAGGCTTTCCATCAATTTTCACTAAATCTCCCTTAAAAACACGATTACCCAACTTTGTTGGTTTACCATTAATAGTTACTCTTCCTTCTTGAATAAACCTTTCTGCTTCTCTACGAGAACAAATTCCAGTGCTACTGATATATTTATTAAGGTTTATAGATTCTTCATTTGTATTCATTATAACAAAGAAAAAGAAAATCCCCAACATACATAAGTATATTGGGGATTTTAATCTTGTTTTGATTATTTATTTTTAAAAAATCATCATTTTTTGTGTACAACGTGCTAAACTTGGTCTTCTCTCATAATCAAACCCAATAGTAATCATATGGGTTCCATAATTAAAGTCTTGTGTTTTATTCATATTGATACTAAAACCATACGATGCGTAAAAATTACTCTTTTTTAAACCAAATAATGGAGCTATAGCGTTTGGTTGAAAGAACTGATCATTTAGGAAAGTATAACTTAAACCTGCCCAAACATATCCATCTCTAATACCTTTTCTAAGTTTTACATTCATATCCGTTCTAGAACGCTTATCAAACTCCCTATATTCAACTAAAATAGATGGCTCTAATTCTATTTTATCTCGCATTTTTGCAAATACATAAGACGTGAATAATGTATATCTCCTTAAAATATTCGGTTCACCTGTACCAAAATTAGTTACCTTCCTGTCTAATAAATTAATAACATTAGCACTAATACTAAAACGCTCATAACGGTATAACATACCTACATCAAAATTTGAATTAGGTTCAGACCTATTGGCTACTATTTCTCCTGTATTGTTTTGAGACGTATCAATGCCAAACTGAATGTAATTATAACTTAAAGCAAACGATAAAAAGCTATCATGGAAATCACTTAATGTTAAGTGACTTGCTAAAGATATTTTAGCTCCTATTTGAGATGTAAAACCATTTTTATCATTAAAAATGGTTATACCACCACCAAATCTATCTGCTAAACGAGCTTCAACAGTTAATGACTGTGTATCTGGAGCCCCTTTTACACCAATCCATTGACTTACTCCATTTAACCTTATTTGCAACCCTGCTCCTATTCCTGCATAGGTTGGGGAAATTAAGAATGGATTATCTGCTAGGTGACTTACATATTGAGGTAAATCTACTTCTTGTGCAAATGATTTAACACTGCAAAATATAATACTTATTATTACTAAAATCTTTTTCATGATTATCTATATAATGTAAAGTGACCCATAATTTTTCTCTCTTGACCTGATAATTCCTTATAATAAATGGTATACCAATAATCACCCGATGGTAAGTTTCTTCCTTCATAAGTACCATCCCAACCTTGATGTGTTCCTGTAAATTTAGTTATCAAACGAGCATATCTATCATAAATAAATACTCTAATATCATGATAATCTTCCACCTCTAATGGATACCAATAATCATTGTCTCCATTTCCATCTGGTGTAAATAAGTTAGGAACTTCAATAGTTATGTATACTCCTTCAACAATCAGTTCTACTTCACATCCTCTCGCATCTCTAACGGTTACTTTATAATCTCTTGTTTCTAAAATTGTCAATTGATTATCTGAACTGAAATCTCCATCATCAAAACTATACTCATAAGGAGCCAATCCAAAGTTACCATCAGCTATTAACAAGTTCTTCTGCGTATCATCAATTGCTAACTGAAGCTCTTGTATATCTTGCACATCTGGTGCATTTATAGTAACAGGACAACCATCAACTGCATGTTCTACATTAATTGTATAGTTATTGCTTGGTGATACATTCGTAAATACTCCTGTATCATTCGAATCTACTTCAACGCCATTGTCTAATAGTGTATATACAACAGCATTTTTATATTCATCTTGCACTCCTGCCGTAATTACATTTCCAATAGGACAAGTGTACTCTAAATTCACTTGCATTTGTAAATCTATTGGTTTTCTTGTTTCTATTAATGGTAACGTAACAGGCGTACAATTAGTATTGCTATTTCTTACAGATATACCATATCTACTATCTGCTTGGATATGTGGAGCTCCTATAGTTATTATTCCTTCATTATAAACTCCTGGTAAGTCTATACCGTTAACGCTTACAATATAAGTAGAAGTTACTCCAGCTACACTACCTCCAGTAGCTTCAAATGTAACTGTTGGTGTAGGGTCAGTAATACAAATTTGTTCTGTAACAACTGGTGCTGTTAAAGTAATTTCTGTTGGTGTTAAAATTTCAACTTCAATAGTATCAATACATCCAACTTTATCCTTTACAGTTATTGTATACACTCCAGGACCTAAGTTCTCAAATGTATTAGTTGTTACAAACTTACTTGGATCAAAACCTGGATTAATATTATACTCATATCCTCCCAGGTTACCACCTGTAGCTCCAATAGTTATTGTACCATCATTACCTCCAAAGCAACTAATATTAGTATGCGTTTCACTTAACTGCAATGCATCTGGTTCTGTTATAGAATACGGTTGTGTTTCCACATCACAAACATCACCATTTGTATTTGTACTATATACCCTAATTCTATAACTTCCTACTGGTAAGTTAGAGAACATATTAGATGTTTGTCTTGGTCTATTTACTGTTCCTAATAATTCGTACTCATAATTTCCAAAGCCTCCAGCAACAGTAGCTGATAAAACTCCATTACTATCACCATTACAAGTTACTAAACCTACTTCAACGTTTAAGCTTGATACTAAGGCTTCATATTCATCAACAGTCACTAATGTATATGGATCAGAAATACACCCATTAGCATCTCTTACATAGAACTGGTGTCTTCCTGCATCTACATTAAAGATATTTGAACTAACAAAATTAATTCCATCTGTACTATATTCATAAGTTCCTGTTCCTCCTTGGCCAGTTACCTCTACTACAGCTTCTGGTCTACTACATGTAATTGGACTTACAATAGTTGCTGAAGCAACAACATTTGTAGGGTCATCTATTCTTACATTTATTGGAGCACTCTCACATGAAAACTCATCATAAATAGTAATTACATAATCTCCTTCAGTTAAATTATCAAAAACATTACTTACTTGATTAGCTGATACTGTACCATCAGGATATGTCAACCTATATGTATAAGATGGTGGGGTTCCTTGTCCTCCCAACACATTGACAACTGTTATTGTTGCATTTTGCTCTCCATTACATACATTAGTTACAATATTGTATCCTCCAGTAATTGGTGCAGGATTGGCTAAATCAAATGTTATAGTTTCAGTACAACCATTCAAATCTCTAACTGTTGCAGAATAAGTACCTGCATCTAATCCTATTATTATATTATTAGGATCAAAGCTTTGTAAAGTAATACCTGTTGTTGTATTTATTAATTCATACTCATAACCATTCCAACCTCCAGTAGCTTCTAAAATAACTTCTCCAGAACTTGGGCTGATACAACTTATTAATGAAACTGTTTCTGTTAAACTCAATGCTGAACTTGGGTTTTCTATTGTAAATGTTGGTGAAGTTACTGGACAGAATGGTGCATCTGTCATCGTAACCACTACATAATAATCTCCAGCAGCTAAAGCATTACTAACAGTTGTTGCTCCTGTTACTGAATTACCTGTGATACCTGTTGTTGTTCCACTTGACTGGAAAACTTCATAATCGTAAACACCTGTATATGGAGTACTACTACTAAAACCAAAAGTTACCGAACCTGTGGAGTCTCCAAAACATTGTACATTATCAACACTGTTAATGTCTATAAAGTAATCTGATAATGCTCCTACCTCATGAGTAGTAGTTAAAATACATCCTGTTACAGGATTCAATATTTCAATGGTATACACATCAATAGGCATTCCTACAAATGTTGCTGTTGTACCAACTTGAGTTGGAGTTGTATACCCCGTAGTACCTGCATTAGCACCTGTTATTGTAAATTCAGCATTTGCAATTGGACTTGCTGAAGTAAAACTTACTGTTATCTCTTCACCTCCTATTGGTAAAGCTCTACAGTCAATGGCTTTATTGACAATAATATTACTATCTGTTATTGGATTAAATGGTGCAATAGTAGCTGTTGTAGTTACTGAACAACCTTCACTATCATAAACTGTGATTGCTACTTCTCCTCCAATTTCATTTGTTACTGTAAATACAAAGTTTGAACTGTCCTGAGTAATGTCATCTGTCGCATCTCCTGGAGTACCGTTGTTATATACAAATACTGCACGTACATAACTTGAACTTCCACCTGATATATTAGCTGGATCTACAGTTACTACTGCATTATCTGTTACATTCCCTGTAGTACAGCCAAACTCGGTTACTACTGGTGCTGAGGTAAACGTAACTGGTGCTAATTCATTGATCGTGATCGTTGCCGAATCTGTTGTACATCCATTAGCTCCCGTTGCTGTTACTATATAATCTCCTGGTGCTAATCCTGTAAACTGACTTGTCGTTGTTGTCGCATTATAGGTTCCTCCTGCTGTTAATGTTCCATTGATCTCATAACTTAATGGTAAAATACCATTGTCAGTCTGAACCATTTCGATGACTCCTTCATTACTTCCTGAACAATTACCATTATCTATAGCACTTGCTGTAAATACAGGTTCTACTTCTGGTAAAATCTCTATCGTTCTTGTTACTGAACAAATTGGTGTAGCTGACATATCGTAAACATTTACAGTATACGTATCGGCTGATCCTAATGAGATATTTAAAGTAGTTCCTCCAGTAGTAGCTCTTGTTACTACGGTTCCTGAAGCACTATTCAATACTTCATATTCGTAGCTTCCTGATCCTGATAAAATAGATAACTCTACTACAGCATCTGTACTTACTGAACAGTCTAACAACTTAGTGATCGTTAAACTAAAGTCTAAATCTTCACTTATAGTTACTGGTGAATCGGTTGTTGTTCCTGTACAGCTATTACTATCGATTACATTTACTGTATAAGTACCTGCTGGTAAATTACTAAAGACATTACTACTCTGTGTAGCAACTGTTGTTGCTCCGTTTAATAATGTATAGGTATAAGTACCTGTTCCTCCTACTGCTGTTACTGTTATCTCGCCTCCTACACTAGTATCACATGAGTTATCTAACTCTGACAAAGTAAACGTTACTGGTGTTGGATCTATTAAGGTAATAGTATCTGTAAAGATACATCCATTAGCATCGCGTACACGAACTGTATACGTATCAGCTGGTAAACCTGTAAACTCATTATTATTATTGTAAGCAGTTACAATTGTTGTACTTGAATCTTCTAACTCGTACTCATAGCTTCCCCAACCTCCTGTTGCGGTTACTGTTATTACTCCATTTGAATCTCCTGCACAACTTATTGCCGTTGGTGCTAAAGTAGCACTTAATGCTGATGTTGGATCTTCTATAGTGACTTCTGCGGTAGTTACTGGACAGAATGGACTTGCTATCATTGTTAAGGTTGCATAATAAGTCCCCGCTGCTAATCCTGTTACTGTAGTAGCTCCGCTTACTCCTGTTCCTGTGATTCCTGTTGCTGTTCCTCCTGATAAGAATACTGCGTAATCATAAGTTCCTCCATATGGGGTAGTACTACTGAAATCAAAGGTAAACGAACCATCATTCGCGCCTAAACAACTTGTGTTAGAAACTCCTGATACTGTTAAGTTATAATCTGGTGCATCTAATACTTGATGTGTTACCTCTATTGTACAACCTGTTGTTGGGTTAGTAATTCCAATAGTATAAACATCCGTAGCTAATCCTGTAAAGACACCTGTAGTATTACCTGGTAAAGCTCCTACAGTTGCGCCTGTGATCGTAAAGTTAGCTGTTAATGCACTTGTTGATGTATAGCTTACTGTGATATCTTCTCCTGTTGCACAGTCGATGGCTTTATCTACCGCTACTACTGGGGCACTAATTGCATTAAATGGTAAAATAGTTGCCGTAGTAGTTTCAAAACATCCTTCACTATCATAAACTGTGATAGTTACTTCTCCTCCTAATACATTTGATGTTGAAAAAGCAAAGTTGGAACTATCTTGAGTGATATCATCTGTCGCATCTCCCGGTGTACCGTTGTTATATACAAATACTACACGTACATAACTTGAACTTCCACCTGATATATTAGCTGGATCTACAGTTACTACTGCATTATCTGTTACATTTCCTGTAGTACAGCCAAACTCGGTTACTACTGGTGCTGATGTAAACGTAACTGGTGCTAATTCATTGATCGTGATCGTTGCTGAATCTGTTGTACATCCATTTGCTCCAGTTGCTGTTACTATATAATCTCCTGGTGCTAATCCTGTAAACTGACTTGTCGTTGTTGTCGCATTATAGGTTCCTCCTGCTGTCAAGGTTCCATTGATCTCATAACTTAATGGTAAAATGCCATTGTCAGTCTGAACCATTTCGATGACTCCTTCATTACTTCCTGAACAATTACCATTATCTATAGCACTTGCTGTAAATACGGGTTCTACTTCTGGTAAAATCTCTATCGTTCTTGTTACTGAACAAACTGGTGTAGCTGACATATCGTAAACATTTACAGTATACGTATCGGCTGATCCTAATGAGATATTTAAAGTAGTTCCTCCAGTAGTAGCTCTTGTTACTACGGTTCCTGAAGCACTATTTAATACTTCATATTCGTAGCTTCCTGATCCTGATAAAATAGATAACTCTACTACAGCATCTGTACTTACTGAACAGTCTAACAACTTAGTGATCGTTAAACTAAAGTCTAAATCTTCACTTATAGTTACTGGTGAATCGGTTGTTGTTCCTGTACAGCTATTACTATCGATTACATTTACTGTATAAGTACCTGCTGGTAAATTACTAAAGACATTACTACTCTGTGTAGCAACTGTTGTTGCTCCGTTTAATAATGTATAGGTGTAAGTACCTGTTCCTCCTACTGCTGTTACTGTTATCTCACCTCCTACACTAGTATCACATGAGTTATCTAACTCTGCCAAAGTAAACGTTACTGGTGTTGGATCTATTAAGGTGATAGTATCTGTAAAGATACATCCATTAGCATCGCGTACACGAACTGTATAAGTATCAGCTGGTAAACCTGTAAACTCATTATTATTATTGTAAGCAGTTACAATTGTTGTACTTGAATCTTCTAACTCGTACTCATAGCTTCCCCAACCTCCTGTTGCGGTTACTGTTATTACTCCATTTGAATCTCCTGCACAACTTATTGCCGTTGGTGCTAAAGTAGCATTCAATGCTGATGTTGGATCTTCTATAGTGACTTCTGCGGTAGTTACTGGACAGAATGGTGTTGCTATCATACTTAATGTAGCATAATAAGTCCCGGCTGCTAATCCTGTTACTGTAGTAGCTCCGCTTACTCCTGGTACCGGAACAGTACTCACTACTGTATCATCTGTTGTTACTGCTGTTCCATTGGTATTAAATACTTGATAACTATAACTTCCTCCGTATGGGGTAGTACTACTGAAATCAAAGGTAAACGAACCATCATTCGCGCCTAAACAACTTGTGTTAGAAACTCCTGATACTGTTAAGTTATAATCTGGTGCATCTAATACTTGATGTGTTACCTCTATTGTACAACCTGTTGTTGGGTTAGTTATTCCAATAGTATAAACATCCGTAGCTAATCCTGTAAAGACACCTGTAGTATTACCTGGTAAAGCTCCTACAGTTGCGCCTGTGATCGTAAAGTTAGCTGTTAATGCACTTGTTGATGTATAGCTTACTGTGATATCTTCTCCTGTTGCACAGTCGATGGCTTTATCTACCGCTACTACTGGGGCACTAATTGCATTAAATGGTAAAATAGTTGCCGTAGTAGTTTCAAAACATCCTTCACTATCATAAACTGTGATAGTTACTTCTCCTCCTAATACATTTGATGTTGAAAAAGCAAAGTTGGAACTATCTTGAGTGATATCATCTGTTGCATCTCCCGGTGTACCGTTGTTATATACAAATACTGCACGTACATAACTTGAACTTCCACCTGATATATTAGCTGGATCTACAGTTACTACTGCATTATCTGTTACATTTCCTGTAGTACAGCCAAACTCGGTTACTACTGGTGCTGATGTAAACGTAACTGGTGCTAATTCATTGATCGTGATCGTTGCTGAATCTGTTGTACATCCATTTGCTCCAGTTGCTGTTACTATATAATCTCCTGGTGCTAATCCTGTAAACTGACTTGTCGTTGTTGTCGCATTATAGGTTC